>JAHFQC010000007.1:134003-140728 GCA_023259375.1 Alphaproteobacteria bacterium | reverse complement strand
AAGGACGCAGCGGCCTTGCGATTGTCGAGCACCACCGCATCATAGCGTCCGCCCGGCAGATAGCGGTCGACCATCACCACCGGCACATCGAGCAGCGGGTCTTTTTCGAGCTTGAGCAGTGTTGTTTGCGTCGGCGTCAGGATCAGGCCGGTGACGCGCTCTTCCTGCATCGAGCGCAAGTAGAAGGCTTCGCGTTCAGGGTTCTCATCCGTGTTGCACAACACCACGCGCATGCCTTGCGCATAGGCCATGTCTTCGACCACGCGGCTCACCGCCGTGAAGAAGGGGTTGCGGATATCGGCAACGACAAGCCCGATCGTTTTGGTGTTCTGGGAACGCAGCCGCCGAGCGGAAAGATTGGGCCGGTAGCCGGTCTGCTTGACGGCTTTTTCCACCCGCTTGCGCAATTCGGCGCTGACCGGGCCAGCCCCCAGAACCCGCGATACTGTGGCAGGGGAGACCCCGGCGGCCTTGGCCACATCCTTGATGCCGGTTGGAGCTTGGCCTGTATCTTTCTTCGTTTTCAAGCCCTTACCCTCGCTCCTTCGGTCCGGGATCGGCCTGCCAAAAGCCGGGTTGCCAGGAATCCGTATTGACAATACATCTGAAAACGTTTTCAGTGCCCATGCGCATGAAAACGATTTCAGCGGCACTACCATAATAAGCCCTCGGGAGGGGCGCAAGGATGTCTGATCCAGCAGTCGCGAGGTTGTTGTCTCCCAATCTCATCCAGCTTGCGGCGCATCCGGCCGGCAAGGCTGAGGCCATCGAGCAGGCCGCGGCGCTTCTGGTAGCAGCGGGAATCGTGGCGCCGGGCTATGGCGCATCGATGCAAAAGCGCGAAGCGGTGGCCAATACCTTCCTCGGGCACGGCATCGCCATTCCGCACGGCATGGCGGAAGACCGCAATCTGGTGCTGAAGAGCGGCCTCGCCATTTTGCAGGTGCCGGACGGCGTTCTCTGGAATGAAGGTCAACCGGCCAAGCTCGTCGTCGCCATCGCGGCGCAGTCCGATACCCATCTCAGCGTACTGCGTCGTCTGACGCGGCTGTTGCAGGATGAAGAGGCGCTGGCGAAGCTGTTTGTGACGGACAAGGCGGAAGACATTCTCGCCGCGTTTCTGGCGGACGAAGCCGTTTCGCAGAACGCGCCCGCCGACGATTTCGCCGTGAGTGTGACGTGGACGGTTTCCTATCCCGCCGGACTGCATGCCCGTCCTGCCACGCGCTGGGTCGAAACCGCCAAAGGATTTGCCGCGCGCGTCAAAGTTCGCTGCGGCGCGCAAGCGGGCGATGCCAAGTCGCTGGTAGCGTTGCTGCAACTGGCCGTGAAGCCGGGCGCCGAAGTGGTGTTCTCGGCCGAGGGGCGCGATGCCGAAGCCGCGGTCGCCGCATTGAAAGCTACCGCCGAGTCTCTTGCGGCCCAGGAAATCGCGGATGCCAAACGCGCGGCTGAAAAGTCGGCGCAGAGGCTTCCCGGCTGGACGCCGCCGGGCAATCCGATCGCGATTTCCGGTGTGGCGGCCGCGCCCGGGCTTGCTATCGGGCGTCTGCAGATCCTGCGCGGCGAAAGCCTGGCCGTTCCCGATCACCCGGCGCCGCTGACCGAAGGCGGCAGCTTGATCGATGCTGCGCTCACCGCAACGCGCTCGCGCCTCAAGGTGCTGGCCGACAGCACCACGCGCCGCCTCGGTGCCTCGGAAGCGGCGATCTTCAAGGCCCAAGCTGAGCTTCTGAACGATACCGATCTGATCACCCGCGCCTGTCAGTTGATGGTGGAAGGCCACGGCCCGGCGTGGTCGTGGAATCAAGCGGTGGAAGAGGTTGCCGCCAAGCTCTCGGCGTTGAACAACCCGGTGTTGGCCGGGCGCGCCGCTGATCTGCGCGACGTCGGCCGTCAGGTGCTTCTGGTTTTGGAACCCGGCCTCGCCCGCCGCGAGCTTAACCGGAGCGCTCCGGCCTCGCTGGAAGAGAAATACATTCTGGTGGCGAAGGATCTTTCGCCGTCGGATACGGCCGCCCTCGATAGCGCCGTCGTCGCCGGTATCGTCACGGCGGAAGGCGGCCCCACATCGCATACCGCCATTCTGGCCCGTACCTTGGGCATTCCGGCAATGGTCGCGGCGGGCGCAGGGGTTCTCGGTCTTGCCGATGGCACGCCTGCCGTCATCGAAGGGCAGAGCGGACGGCTTTACCTTGATCCGTCGGCGGAAGATCTGGTTGCGGCCCGCGAGCATCTTGCCGCTCTTGCGGCAAAGAAGGCGCAAGAGGCGGAGCGTCGTGCTCTTCCGGCGATCACCAAAGACGGTGGCCGGATCGAGATTGTCGCCAACATCAATCAGGCCCATCAAGCCGGTTTTGCGATTGCGCAAGGCGCTGAAGGCGTCGGATTGATGCGCACCGAATTTCTCTTCCTCGAAACCCGCAAGACGCCGGACGAGGACGAGCAGTTCGAAGCCTATGCCGCCATGCTCACGGCGATGGACGGACGGCCGGTAATCGTGCGTGCGCTCGATATCGGCGGCGACAAGCAGGTGCCGCATCTGGTTTTGCCGCAAGAGGCCAATCCATTCCTCGGCGTGCGCGGGGCGAGGCTGCTGCTGCGCCGCTCCGAACTCTTGGAGCCGCAACTGCGCGCGCTTTATCGTGCTGCGGCCTCGGGCGCCGGCAAGCTGTCGATCATGTTCCCTATGATCACCTCGGTTTCGGAAATCATCACCCTGCGCAGCATTTGCGCGCGCATTCGCGACGAGGTTGGTGCGCCGGAAGTGCCGCTCGGCATCATGATCGAAGTGCCCGCCGCCGCTTTGCAGGCGCATGTGCTCGCGCGCCATGTCGATTTCTTCTCGGTCGGCACCAACGATCTGACGCAATACACCCTCGCGATCGACCGGCAGAATCCCGATCTGGCGGCGGAAGCCGACTCCTTGCATCCCGCCGTTCTGCGCCTCATCGGCCAGACGGTGGATGGCGCCAGACGCTATGGCCGCATGGTGGGTGTCTGCGGCGGGCTGGCCGGCGATCCTTTCGGAGCTTCGCTGCTCGCCGGGCTTGGCGTCGACGAATTGTCGATGACACCGCTCGAAATTCCGGCCGTGAAAGACCGTTTGCGGCGGGCAAGCCTTTCGGATCTGAAGGCGTTGGCCGATAAGGCATTGGCTTGCGAATCCGCAACAGAGGTCCGCGCTCTGGAAGGAGCCGCGCAATGAGCGCCGTCGTCACTGTCACTTTGAATCCCGCAATCGACTTGACGGTCGGGCTCGATCATTTGACGCCGGGTGCGGTGCACCGGGCCAACAGCGCCATTGCGAATGCCGGCGGCAAGGGCGTGAATGTGGCGGCGTGCCTGGCGGATTGGGACGCGAATGTCAGCGCCACCGGCTTTCTGGGCGCGGGCAATTCCCATGCCTTCGAGCAGCTTTTCCAAGAAAAATCGGTTCGGGACAGCTTTATCCGCCTGCCGGGCGAAACGCGCATCAATGTGAAGCTCACCGAACCTGATGGGCGCACCACCGATATCAATCTGCCGGGTCTTCCCATCGACGCCGATCTGCTGCCGTCCCTCAACGACCGCATCCGGGATTTGGAGCCGTCGCTGCTGGTATTGTCGGGAAGCCTGCCGGCCGGTCTGCCGTCTTCGGTCTGGGCGGACATGGCAGGCTATTGGCAGGCGCGTGGCGTGCGCGTGCTGCTCGATATTTCCGGCGAGCCGCTGCGCGTCGCATTGATCCGCGATGCTTTGCCTTTCGCCGTCAAACCAAATCGCGATGAGCTGGCCGCCGTGATGGGCGCGATCCCCGACGACGCCGCGCTGCTGGATCAGGCGCGCGCCCTGCATCGCAAGGGCATCGGCTTGGTGGTGGTGTCGCTCGGCAGCCAAGGCGCCTTGTTCGTTTCGGAAGAGGGCGCACTGCATGCGGCGCCGCTGAAAGTTGGTGTGGTGTCCAGTGTGGGCGCCGGCGATGCCATGGTGGCCGGGCTCTGCGCCGGTCTCATCGAGAATGCCAGCCTCGAACGTCTCGCCCGGCTGTCGACGGCATTCGCCGCGGGCAAGCTGCGCAAAATCGGTCCGCATCTGCCGCCCAAGGAAGATGTCGAGGCGCTGGCCTCGGCCGTCACCATCGCAGCGGCGGAGGACTGGATCATGTATGGCCGGCTTGCCGGCTCCCCTGAAGAGGGACGCATCGGGAGGATGTCATGACGCTACCGGTAATCATCGGCGATAACGCCAAGACGGCACAGGCTCTTTTGGCCGCGGAAAGCCTTCGCAAAGCCGCAGCGGCCCGCGGACGGGACGTAGCGGTGGAAGTGCGGGTTGAGGGCGTCACCTTGAACGCTCTCGACGCCTCTTTGCTGACGGACGAGACCGTCATCGTGGGTTCTCCTGAAGGTGCGCTTCCGCAAACGGCGCGTCGTTTCACGCTCGAGGCGGTGCTCGCTGATGCGGGGGCTTGTCTCGACCAAGTTGGCGATAGCAAAACGGCCAAGCCGTTTGTGGTGGCAGTGACGTCGTGTCCGACCGGGATCGCCCATACCTTCATGGCCGCGGAAGGCCTTAAGGCCGGTGCGGAGAAGCTGGGATATGAGATTCGCGTCGAAACCCAGGGCTCGGTCGGCTCCAACGATACGCTGACGGCGGATGAAATCGCCCGCGCCGATGTGGTGATCGTGGCGGCGGACCGTCAGGTCTCGACCGAGCGTTTCGGCGATAAGAAGCTTTTCGTCTCGGGCACCAAGCCTGCCATCAAGGATGGCCAGGCGCTGATCCGCCAGGCGCTCGTCGAAGGCAAGGTTGAAGGTACCGCCGCTGCGCAATCGGTGGCGTCCGCCAAGCCGCAAGGCGCGCCCGGTATCTACAAGCATCTGATGACCGGCGTCTCCTTCATGCTGCCGTTCGTGGTGGCTGGCGGTTTGATGATCGCGCTCGCCTTCGCGCTCGGCGGCATCTATGCCGGCAATGTCGACGGCACCTTCGCCAATGCGCTTTTCAAGATTGGCGCCAAGGCTGCCTTCACGCTGATGGTGCCGGCGCTGGCCGGTTACATCGCTTTTTCGATTGCCGACCGGCCCGGCATAGCGCCCGGCATGATTGGCGGCGTGCTCGCGGCGCAAGTCGGCGCCGGATTCCTCGGCGGCATTCTCGCCGGGTTTATCGCCGGTTACTCTGTCAAGCTGCTGACCAAATACATCCGTCTGCCGCAGGGCCTTGAAGGATTGAAGCCCGTTCTGATCCTGCCGCTGCTCGGTACGGCGGTCACCGGTCTTGCAATGGTCTATGTCGTCGGCACGCCCATGGCGCAGATCCTCGCCGCGCTGACGAATTGGCTGCAGGGCTTGCGCGGTGCCAATGCCTGGGCGCTGGGTGCCATTCTCGGCGGCATGATGGCGGTCGATATGGGCGGGCCGGTGAACAAGGCGGCGTATGCCTTCTCGACCGGACTTTTGACGTCCAACATCTTCGCTCCGATGGCCGCGACGATGGCGGGCGGCATGGTGCCGCCGTTGGCGCTGTTCCTCGCCACGCGCTTGTTTGCCAACCGCTTCACCAGCGTCGAACATCAATCCGGCCCGGCGACGGCGCTGCTCGGTCTGTCCTTCATCACCGAAGGCGCGCTGCCTTATGTGGCGCGTGATCCGTTGCGCATCATTCCGGCCTTGATGGCCGGCTCGGCCACAGCCGGGGCCTTGGCGCTCGCCTTCGGCTCCGAACTGCGTGTGCCCCATGGTGGAGTGTTCGTCATGCTGATCCCCAATGCCGTCAGTCATGTCGCCGCTTACGCACTGGCCATTCTGATCGGTTCTGCCGTCGGCGCTGTCGCACTGCGCCTGTCCCTTCGCCGCCAAGCCTGAAGCCCATAACGAGAAATCTCTGGGAGGATTCCATGCGCTCCATCATGAAAACGATTTCAGCGCTCTTGCTCGCCACCACTTCGGTCGCAGCGCCGTCCGTGGCGGCCGACAAGCCGATCACTTGGCTCGCGTCCTACACCGGCGAAGCCGCCGAAGTGATGGACGGCGGGCTGGCGCGCCGCGGCGCCTTTGCCGGGCAGGTGTTTCTCGGTGCCGACACTGATCTCGACAAGCTCATCGGCTGGAGCGGGGCGACGCTCCATCTCGGCCTCAACAACCGGCACGGCGAGGATTTGTCGGTGAATGGCATCGGCAATTCGACCTCGGTGCAGGAAATCTATGGCGCGCAAAACACGCGGCTGGTGCGCGTCACCCTCGAACAGAAACTGTTCAACGATCGCTTCGATCTGGAAGTCGGCCGCACCCCTGCCAATATTAGCTTTCTGGGCTCGTCGTTCTGCCAGTATTTCCAGATGAACGCGGCTTGCGGCAATCCCACTTTCGTCTTCAAGACATCGAACTTCACCTGGTGGCCGACCTCGAGCTGGGCGGCCCATGCCACCGCATGGCTGACGCCGGAAATCTATTTCCATGGCGGCATCTATGAAGTGAATCCGAAGCGCTTGCTCGACAGCGACCACGATCTCGATTGGAGTTTCGACGGCACCACCGGCTATATCGCGCCGTTTGCGCTCGGCCATAAAACCACGTTCGAGAATTCGCGTCTGCCGCACAAATGGGAAATCGGCGCCTGGTACGACGAATCCGATTACACCGATCCGTTGCGCGATGCCGCCGGCCGGCCCGCTCTGATCTCAGAACAGCCATATGTCACCCGGACCTCGGGCCGCTCCGGCTTCTATGTCCGCTTCGAAC
>JAHFQC010000007.1:100042-133993 GCA_023259375.1 Alphaproteobacteria bacterium | reverse complement strand
CGGATGAGACCAGCCATCGCGGCCTGACCTTGCTCGGTGCGGTGCTCGGAAAGATCAACGGCCAGCTTGCCGAAAGCAGCTATCAAATGGCCGGCTTCGAATGGACCGGCCCGTTCAAAAGCCGTCCTACCGACAGCCTCGCATTCGTCATTGCGCGCCAGGAATATTCCGGACTCGAACTCGACAATATCCGCATAGCCCGCGCTTTGGCCGGCGGCAGCGGCACCCAGCACCGCGATCAGATCATGATGGAGATGAGCTACGGCTTTAACCTGACGCCGCAGATCCGCATCCAGCCGAACCTGCAATACATCATCCATCCCGATCAGATGAACGATCCTTCGCGCCTCAAGAATCTGTCGAACGCGTTCCTGGTCGGTCTGCGCTTCGACATCAATTTCGCTGACGCCTTCAAGTTCAACGGGTGACGGTGAGGTCCGGCTGCATTGCGCCCCCCGCCTGCCCCGGCTACCCGATTCACACATTTTTGCATGCGGTAAGAAGGACAACGTCGCGCTTTGCGGCTTGGAACTCGATCCACCCTTGGAGCATGACGATGGGGGCCCGGTTTTCCGTAATATCCGGTCCATCCGCCCGGGCGGGCGCAGACCCAAGCGGCAGAGGCGAGGGAGCCTTTGGGATGAGGATTTTTATGCCGCTGCGTCCGTCCCTGAAGCTTTTCGCAAAAAGCTTCAAGCGGGCCTGCATCTCTTCAGGCTCGAAGGCATCGCATGAAGGGCGCAAGGGGGGCCGGCCCTTGAATGCCGTCGCGGGCATGCTCGAGTTGCTGGATCGTAATTGCGGCGATGAGGGCGGCCATAACCAGATGGCTGGGCGTTCGCACGCTGGCGCTACTCACTGTGCCGTAATTGCAGGCCCATTTCGCGATAGATTCGATAGACCCGCTTCACGTTGACCGGCAAGCCGTCGCGACGCAGCAGGACGAGCACACGCCGGTAGCCATAGCGAACCTGCGTCTGGCAGATCTCCTTGATCCGCAATTCCAGTTCAGCCTGCCCGGACCGACGGGATTTGTAGTGGTAGGTCGAGGTGTCGCAAAGAAACGCACGACACGCCCGCCTGATGGATACGTCCCACTCTCCACACATCCCGCCGACCAGCTTGCGCTTCCAGACAGGCTTCAAAGTTTTCGGCGCAGAGCGTCCTGCAACATAGCCTTGTCCAAACTCAGATCGGCAACCACCTTCCGCAGTTTGGTGTTCTCATCCTCAAGCTGCTTCAGCCGGCGCATCTCGTCCGGCAACAGCCCATCGTACTTCTTCTTCCAATTGAAATAGGTCGCCTGACTGATCCCGGTCCTGCGGCAGATGTCCGCCACCGGTATGCCGTCAGATCCTTGCTTCAGGATGAACGCCTTCTGGGCGTCCGTGAACTTCGAGGCTTTCATCGTCTTCCGCTCCTCCCTGGCTTGCCTGAGCCTTTTCGCGCTAACGCGTCGATGAGATCGGCCATTGCCTGAGCGGAGGCCAATCAGCATTAAGCGGCAATTCCTAATTTGCCGCTCACGTTAGGATGCTTCTATCGCGGCGAGGTAATAGTCGGACGTTTGTACGGTGAGGGCGCCGGATGCAGCTCTGGTTTCTATGCCAATCGGGGAATTGAAGATGTTTTGTCGCTTTGCGCGTTATCTTGACAATAAGCGATCGATCACTTATGTTATTAGAATGTTGAAAGAAGCAAATCAGAAGAAACATTTAGGGCGGCCGCGGGATGATGAGGCGCGGGCAGCCCGGCGCCAGCAGATCCTCGACGGTGCTCGTGCCTGCTTCGTGCAGAAGGGCTTTCATGCCTCTTCGATTGCGATGATCGCGGCGGAGGCGGGAGTCAGCGTCGCCAATATCTACCAATACTTCGAGACCAAGGACGATCTGATCGTTGCGCTGGTGGAATCCGAAGTCGAAAACGATCTCGTCATCGTAGGCCTGATCGGGGAGGCGCCCAGCCTGCGCGAAGGCCTCAATGCCGCGATGGTTCGCCTCATCAGCATGGCGAAGATGCACACCGTCGTGCAGTTGCGGCTTGAAGTTCTGGCCGAGAGTTTCCGCAACCAAGCGGTCGCAACAGTGGTGCAGCAGAGCGAGGAGCGTACCATCGCACAACTCGCAAAGATTTTGCGGGCCGCGCAGGCGAATGGCGAAATCCGTGGCGATCTAAAGCCGGCGCAATGCGCGGCCTTGATCCTGGCGCTTTCCGACGGCCTGTTGAGCCGCTTGCCGATCAGTCCACGGCCGATCCGCGAACTCGCGCATGAAGCCGTGCAAGTTCTGTTTTCGCATCTTGGCATGAAGCCGGTCTGATCCCGGCGATCCGGTTCTGGTCCGCCTGTTTTGTGGAGTATATATGAGCGAGCGCTCACTTTTTTATTTCTGCATAGTGCCGGTGGCGGCTCTGGCGCTGTTTTTGACTGGTTGTTCCAGGCCGGAACCGGAACCCGCAAAGACGGTTCTCGTCGTCGCCGCCCGCCCGCCCGAGGATCCCGCCGGCGTTGCTATCGGTGTGGTTCGGTCCACTGCGTTGCACGCCGTTGCGGCGCAGAACGGCGGCCGGGTGGAAAAGCTGCTGGTCGATGTCGGCGCCCATGTTCGTGCCGGTCAGGTGCTGGCGGTGTTTGAAAACCGCGCCGAGACCTTGAAGCTCGCCTCCGCGACCGCCGATGCCACACGTCTCTTCGCGGTGGCCGATGAGCGGCGCCACAATTTCAAACGTATGGACTCGTTGATGCGGGCCGCGGCGATTTCGCAAAGCGCCTTCGATGCGGCGCAAGCCGATGCGCGGTCGACGGAGAAGGCGGCGGCTTCGGCGCGCGATCTCGCAGCGCTGGCTCAGCGCGATCTCGATTTGACCCAGGTGCGTTCGCCGATCGACGGCGTCGTCGCATCGCGCCCGGTGCGGTTGTCCGATACGGCGCCGCCCGGCACGGTTATGTTCGAAGTCGATGGCCAAGGTCCGCGCGAAGTGGTGGCCTCGGCTCCGGCCGCGGCCGTCGCAATGCAGCATCCGGGTGCGCAATTGCGCGTGCGGCTTGCGGGCGGCGAAGGCCGCGGCGTCGTTACCGAAATCGGCGAGCGCCTTTCCGCTAACAGCAGCCGGGATATCCGCGTTCAGATCGTCAGTGGCGATTTTGCGCCGGGTAGTGTGGTCGAAATCGTTCTGGCCCCCGATCGCGCCAAGCTGGCCGGCGCGCTTGTTCCCGCAACCGCCGTTGTCGCGCCTGCTGGTGCACAGAAGGCCGTGTTTGTGGTTACGTCCGGCGATCGGCTGAAGCGCGTGTCGGTGTCGCTGCGGGCCATCGGTTCGGCGGGCGCTCTGGTTGATGGCGCGGTCAAGCCCGGCGATCGCGTTGTGGCGGCGGGGACGTCGTTCCTCACCGCGGGCATGGCTGTGAAGCCTGTCGCGACCGCACGCTGAGAGCCCATCATGTCGATCACTGCAACGGCCCTGGATCGCTCCCGCTTCACGCTGGCGGCTGCGTTCGCTCTGGTTCTCGCCGGCATCGGCGTTCTGTTCGGATTTCCGTCGACGGAAGAGCCGACGGTTCCCGTTCGCACCGCCACGGTGCAAGCGTTCTGGCCCGGCGCATCGCCGGAGCGCCAGGAAGCGCTGGTCGCCCACCCCTTGGAAGAGGTGATCCGCGAAATTCCCGAAGTCGAGCACATCGACACCATCATTCGTCCCGGCTTCACGCTTCTCTACGTGAACTTGCGCGGCAACACGGCGCCGGAAAGACTTCCGGTCATCTGGCAGCAGGTGAAGGCCAAGGTGGCGCAAGCCGCGTTGCCCGAAGGCGTGACGCCGCCGCTCGTCAACGACGAATACGGCCGTGTCGCCGTGCGCAGTCTGGCTTTGACCGGGCCGAATTATTCCGCTGGGCAATTGCAGGACTGGGCCAAGAAAGCGCGCGAACGGCTGCAAGGTGTGTCGGGGGTACAGGCGATTGCGCTTTATGGCGTGCGCGAGGATCGCGTGTATGTCGAGCTCTCGCCCGATCGTTTGGCGGCCGCGGGCGTAACGCCGCAAGTGATTGCGCAAGCGTTGCGCGCCCGCAACGTCTTGACCTCTGCCGGCGAGATCGAGGTGCAAGGCAAATCGCTGGCGCTGGCACCGAGCGGCGATCTGCCGAGTGTGGTCGATTTGGCTGCGGTTCCGATTGTAACCCCCAACAGTGGCACGCTGCCGCTATCGGCTCTCGGCAAGATCGTTCAGCGGGCGGAAGACCCGCCGATGAGTGCGGTGCTGTTCAACGGCGAGCCCGCGGTCGTGTTGGGCGTGTCGATGCTGCCGGGCCTCAATGTCGGCGACTTTGCCGATCGGCTGAATACGCGCCTCAGCGACATCGAGAAGGAACTTCCGGTTGGCATGCATCTATCGAGCGTGACGGACCAATCGATCGTGGTCGCCACCCAGCTTGGCGAAGTCGGCCGCGTCTTTCTCGAGACCGTGGTGATCGTACTCGCCGTGGTGGTCGGCTTTCTCGGCTGGCGCGCCGGGTTGGTGACGGGCTTGATCGTGCCCGTGACCGTGCTGGGCGCGCTGGCGCTCATGCGGGCGTTCGGCATCGAACTGCATCAGGTGTCGATCGCCGCGATCATCATTTCGCTCGGCCTTTTCGTCGACAATGCGATCGTGGTGGTCGAGGATTTCCAGCGCCGCGTTGCCGGTGGTGAGGCGCGTCATGATGCGGCGGTGGCCGCGGGGCAGGGCATGGCGGCGCCGCTGTTGACGTCGACTTGCGCGATCATTCTGTCCTTCGTGCCGCTGGTGTCGGGCCAGAACAGCACTGCCGAATACATGCGCAGCCTCGGCTTTGTCGTGGCGATCACGCTGCTGCTGTCGCTACTCTTGGCGCTGACCTTCACGCCGCTGCTCGCCAAGCTGCAGCCCGCCGGTGGCACCCACCACGGCGGCGAGGCGATGATGGCGCGACTGCGCACCTGGTATGCCGGACGGGTGCAGGCGGCGCTGCGTCATCCCTTCCTCGTGATCGGAACGATGGCGGCAACGCTGGCCGTGTCGGTCGTGTTGTATGGTCTGTTGCCGCAGGAATTGCTGTCGTCGTCGGAGCGGGCGCAGTTGCAGATGTCGGTCGAACTCGATCCCGGCACGTCGACGCGCCAGACCGCCGACATTGCCGCCAAGGTTTCCCGCACGCTCGCCGACCAGAAGCTGTTCCCGGAACTGACCGGCAACGCGATCTATGTCGGCGATGGCGGACCGCGCTTCATCCTCGGTCTCAATCCGCCCGCACCGGCTGCCAATCGCGCTTATGCGGTGATCAATCTTTCCGCCGATGCCGATCGCGAGGCTGCCGTGGAGCACATTCGTGCCGAACTCAGCCGGCTCTATCCGATGGCCAAGTTCGAGCCGAAGCGTTTCTCGCTCGGAGCGTCGGAAGTCGGCAAGGCCGTGTTCCGCTTGGTCGGGCCGGATCGCACGGTGCTGGCCGACGCCTCGCGCACGCTGATGGAAGCGCTGCGGCGCGATCACAAGGTTCACACCGTTTCGACTACGCTGGAAGGCTCGTCGCCGAAGCTCACGGTGGACATCGATGCCCCGCGGGCGGCGCAAGCGCAGGTCAGCAATGCCGATATCGCCGGTGCGCTCGATGCCGCCTATGCCGGGATACCTGCGACGGTCCTGCGCCAAGGCAACGCGATGGTTCCGGTGATCGTGCGCGCGCCCGGCAGCGAACGCTTTTCGCCCGAGCGCCTCAGTCACTTGCCGGTCAGCGCGACCGCGCGCCTGGGTGATGTCGCGGCCCTGCGTTTGGCCGATCAGACTGCCGTTCTCAATCGCCGCGACATGTTCCCGAGTGTGGAGGTCTCCGCCTTCGGTTCCGGTCTGACGGCGCAAGACGTTGTCGACCGCATGCAGCCGGCGATCGCCAAGCTCGGTCTGCCGAAAGACACCGTTGTTGAGTATGGTGGCGAACTTGCTGACAGTGTCGAAGCCAATCAAGGGCTGCAGGATTATCTGCCGCTGGCCGTGCTTGGCATGGCGGGGCTGTTTCTTTGGCAGTTCCGTTCGTTCCGCAAGACACTCATCATTCTGGTGTCGATCCCGTTCGTCGTGATTGGTGCTTGCGCCGGATTGTGGCTGACCGGCCAGCCGGTGAGCTTCTCCGCAACGCTCGGCCTTCTGGCGCTCGGCGGCATCATCGTGAACAATGCCGTGCTGCTGCTCGAACGCATCCAGTTCGAGTACAATCAGAACAAGCCCCTGGCGCAGGCGATTGCCGATGCCGCCGTGCTCCGGCTGCGGCCCATCGTGATGACGATGCTGACCTGCGTGCTGGGTCTGGTGCCGCTGTTCGCGTTCGGCGGCCCGCTGTGGCGCCCGCTGGCGGCCACCATGATCGGCGGCTTGGCGCTCGGCACTTTGGTGACGTTGGTTTTGGTTCCATCCCTCTATCTCGTGGCATTCCGGTGGAATGGCCTGTCACGTCTCACTGGAGAAGCAGTATGAGTTCGAACGGAAAACACTGGCAGCGCCGCAAGGACGCGCGTCCCGACCAAATCCTCGTCGCGGCGGCGGAGGAGATATCCCAGAAAGGCCATAGCGGGCTGCGGGTTGCCGCGGTTGCCGCGCGCGCCGGGGTCGCCAAAGGGACGGTCTATCTCTATTACCGCAGCAAGCAGCAGTTGTTGGATGCTCTGCGCCAAGTTGGTGTTGTCGCGCATCAGAGCCAAAGCCAATTCGCAGAAAATGACGGAAACCGCTAGTACTAGGTTAGCGCATTTGTTCACTACAGACTGTTATAAAAACGTATCAAATGCGGTTTCGAGTGCTATGCCGAACACCCGACTTCTTTGTGTTTATGCGCAGCGACGCCGCGTGCAGGCGTCACGGATATACCGCGCGCTGCCTATCTGCCGTTCTCTATCTATATGGTCTCCTTCACAAAGGTAACGAGCCCGTGGCGGTCTGTTCAAAATTCCGAGGCCAGCTCTTTCTTGGGTGCGTGGCCGGCAAGGAGCGGAGCGACACTGCCGCTTGATGAATTCTGGCTACGTCAGAAATTGGCAAGTACCGAAATTGGCTAATTCTCTGGTCCAACTTCAAGGGGAGGGCCATCGGGATGGTCAGAAAGGGATTCGATCAGGTTGATGATCCTCTTGCGGACTTGGCGGTCTTCGACTTTTCGGAATGCAAGGCAGAGGCGTCGGCCATCTGCGGTCAGCAGAATTTCGGAAAAGGCTTTTGCTGTCGCTTCATACTCGGCAGTTTGGGTGGGCGAGGTGTCCCTTTCCGGAAATAGCGCTCCGACAGGAACAATAAATATCGTTGCAAGCTGAAATAGTCGGCCAGCCCCAATTCTGTTCGTGCCTTTTTCGTATTTCTGGACCTGTTGAAAGGATATGCCCAGTTTGGCCGCCAGATCCGTCTGCGACAGTCCGAGCCGTGTACGGAAACTGACCCGCGATCTCTATCGGTTTTTTGATGCGACCGGGCAGGCCGAGTTCCTCGCTGAAAGTGTGGTGGAAACAATCCGCAGCACACTGCCGCGCGAGATCGACTATCTCCGCCGTTATGATCAAGCGCGACGGCAGATCGAGGCATTTGTCGAAATGCCGGATACCACATTCGATCTCATGATGGGGTTTCTTCGGCAAAATCGCGGACACTTCTCGCAGCGCGTCCGCACGAAGGAGTTTGCGCAGTTAAGCGATGAGGAGACTGCTTCTATAGAGCGGATTTATCAGGATCTGCTTATCGAATTCGAATAATCTCGCCGCGAACGGCCATCAGTACGTCATCACCTTGTCGAGTTGGAAAAGATCAGGGCCAAGTTGACGCTGTTTCACAGTCACACGGGGCGGCTCTCGATCGATCCCGAACTTCTGATCCGCATGCTGCTCGTTGGCTATTGCTGAGGCATCCGCTCGGAGCGGCGGCTGTGCGAGGACGCGCACCTGAACTTGGCCTATCGCTGGTTCTGCCGGTTGGGATTGGAGGGTGCGGTGCCCGACCATTCGACCTTCTCGAAGAACTGGCACGGGTGGTTCCCCGACAGCGATTTGCTGCGGCACCTGTTCGAGACGGTGGTCCGCGGGATGATTAAGGAGCGCCTGGTCGGCGGCGAAGGCTTTGCAACCGACGCCAGCCTCATCGCGACGGACACCAACAAGCAGCGCTCGGTCGAAGGTTCGGCGGAAACGGACTGGCCCGAATTGGCGAAGACCCAGCGCGCGATACAGGAATATCTCGACACGCTGGATGATGCGGCCTGGGGCTCGGCGAGTGCGGTGACACCGAAGTTTATCGCCACGTCCGATCCGGCGGGCGCAATGGACTGGTGCCTACAAGGGCCATGCCTTCTTTGCCTACCGCACCAACTACGTCATCGATCTTCAGGTATCGCTCATCGTGGACGTGCGGTTCGGCCTTTATCCGGAGCGGCTGGCGGCGGACTCGGCCTACGGCAGCGGCGAAATACTCAACTGACTCATGCACGAGAAATGCATCGAGCCGCTCGAGGCCAGTTTGTTGTATAAGTAGCTATGCCCTGGTTAAACAATAGTGATGCGCTCTCTATCGAGAGAATGGGGGGAGGCAATCGATGATCGTGCGGCCGACATCTACGCCGTGATGCGCGGCATGTGTATCCTGGCAGCAATCGCATCGATTTGCTGCGGTGATTTCGCCTTTGCACACGAAGCCGCGCAAGACCTTGTCCGCAAGGGTGGCTGGCAGTGGGCGGTAATCGCCGCCGGCAGCTTCGATCTTGCGACGGCACGGCGGCTAGGCCGCGATCCATCCGATGTTCTTACGGTATATATCGAAGGCGACGGCTTTGCCTATGCTACCCGTGGTCGACGCTCGATGGACCCGACCCCTCCCGATCCGCTTGCGCTACGACTGGCGCTGCAACACCCCGGCGGCGGTGCGGTAGCCTGGCTCGCGCGGCCATGCCAATATGGCGCGCGCGCGCGCAACTGCCGCAGCGATTACTGGACCATCGCCCGCTACGCGCCCGAAGTGATCGACAGCGCCAGCGCGGCGCTTGATCGCCTGAAGACCGATGCCTCAGCAAGTCGCCTGATCCTGGTCGGCTATTCGGGGGGGGGAGCGCTCGCGGCGCTGCTGGCCGAACGCCGCCGTGACGTCAGCGCGCTCGTGACGGTCGCCGCCAACCTCGACTTGGCCACCTGGGTGCAGGCGAATGGATTGACGCCGCTTACGGGCTCGATCGATCCGGCGACCGAGGCCGCGAAGCTGTCAAGGATACCGCAGCTTCATTTCGTGGGTGCTGACGACCGCATCGTCGATGTGCGGATCGCCCGCGCCTTCGTCGCACGCATGGCCGCCGATGCCCCTGTTGCCGTCACCGTCGTGCAGGGCCAGGACCACGGCTGCTGCTGGGCAGCACGCTGGCCAGCGCTCGCCGCAACCACAGAATTTTCGCGGATGGAAGGATGGCGTTGACCATGGCAATGGCGGAGATGGCGGCCACCGCCGAATCCGTTCGCCCCCACATCCTCGTGGTCGGACGATGCCATGGTCGACCGCTACATCATCGGCGAGACGAGCCACATTTCGCCTGAAGCCCCGGTGCCTGTCGTCATGGCGGGGCGCGAGGAGGTGCGCGCCGATCTTGAAGAACGGACGCACCAGCGCACGCATTCGATGACCGAGTTGCTGCCGATGTCGGTTTTGGCCCCCAGGCCTGATTATGCCCGGTGAACGACTTCGTCTCGCGCGGAGGTGTTGGGCGGCCTGGCGGCGGTCGATCAGGTTGTGATGTTTGAGGAGAATACGCCGCTGGAACTGATCAAAGCGATCCGACCGGATGTCCTCGTCAAAGGCGGTGCCTACACCGAAGATTGCATCGTCGGCGTGGATATCGCTCGCGAACACGGGGGCTGGTCTTGATCGTGCCGCTGCTCGCAGGTCGGTCAACCACGTCGGTTTTCGCCGCGCTCGGTCGATGAGGGGGGCATACGTGGCCCAGCGGCGGATAGGCAGTTCGGTAATGTATGCGTCGTTTGCATTCACCATGATTGATGCGGCGACAGCTATTTTCAGCTATAGGAACTGGCGTCCGGCCTTCGCGTAAGGCCGGTCCTGCGGGTAATTGCGGCCGAAAGGTCACACCGGCTGTCGGTTGCCAACCCCAATTCGGCTCTCTCTTTCGGAAAAAGCATCGACGATCATGACCGCGCCGCAACAGCAGAACCTCACGATCGAGCAAGCGCTGGGTCAGGCCAACGCCCATTGGAATGCCGGTCAGGCCGATCAGGCCGAACGGCTCTGCCAGCAGGTGCTCGCGCTTTGGCCCGGACAGTCGGATGCGCTGCATCTGATGGGGCTTATGGCGCATGCCTATGGCAATGTGGATCTCGCGATCGATCACCTGCGACGCGCCTGTCAGGCTCCGCGCGCGCCCGCCATCTACCTGAGCAATCTTGCCGAGATGTGTCGGCAGGGCGGGCATCTCGCGGAAGCGGAACAGGCTGGCCGTCGGGCCATAGCCATGGACGCGACCTTAGTCGCTGGCTGGAACAACCTCGGGATTATCCTACAGGAAGCCGGCAAGCTCGAGGAGAGCCTGACCTGCCTCCAGCGTGTCGTCGCGCTGCAGCCCGATTATGCCGAGGCCCACAACAATCTGGGCAACACGCTCAAGCGGCTGGGACGACTGGACCAGGCGCGCGTGGAATATGAGCAGGCGCTCAAGCTTGCGCCCAACTATGCCGAGGCGCTCAGCAATCTTGCCAACCTGCTGAATGATCTCGGACAGCTCGACGAGGCGCTGTCCCTCGCGCGCCGCGCGATCGACGCCAATCCCCGGCTGTCGGATGCCTATATCAACGCGGCCGCCGTTGAGGTGTCACGCGATCGCTATGAGGATGCCCTGCGCTGGGTCGATTCGCTGCTGACCTACGCGCCGCTGCATGTCGGCGCGCTGGGCGTCCGGGCGACCATATTGCGCCGCCTGGGCCGGCTGGATGTAGCGGTCATGGATGCGCGCCGCGCCGTCGCGGCCGCGCCGGATAATGGCGAAGCGCTGAATATCCTAGGGGAAGTGCTGCAGGCACAGGACAAGACCGACGAGGCGCTGGCGGCGTTCGACCGCGCCGCCCAATTGCCGGGGCTCGTCCGTGAAAAGGCGCTGATCAACCGCGGCGTCGTGCTCATGGAGCAGGGCGACCGCGACGGCGCCAAGGCTGCCTTCGATCATGTGCTGGCACAGTTCCCGCGCTCCGTGTCGGCTTGGTTCAACCTGGCGGATCTGCACCACTTCACGCCGGGCGATCCCGCGATCGCCGGGATGGAAGCCTTGCTGGGCTCGGACGGACTGCAGGTCCGGGCGGATCGGATCGCGCTGCATTTCGCCATCGGCAAGGCATGGCTGGATGCCGGCGACACCGAGCGCGCGTTCACGCATCTGGACGAGGGTAATCGCCAGAAGCGCGCCACGTTCACGTATGATTCAGCTGCGATCGACCGCTGGATTTCCGAGATTGTCGCGGCCTTTCCGTCCGAAATGTTCGCGCGGCCTCGCGCCGCGACCGCGGGCAGCGATCTGGCGGTATTCGTGGTCGGCATGCCGCGATCGGGGACGACGCTGGTCGAGCAGATTCTCGCGTCACACCCGGCCATTTTCGGCGCAGGCGAGCAGGCGATCATGCAGAATCTGGTCAATCAGGCCGGAGGATTTCCGGCGATCGCGCGGCATCTGACTTCGGAAAACGAAGTCGTCTTGGGCAACCATTATCTGGATGCGATCCGCCCGCTCGCGGGCAACCATCGCCGGCTGGTGGACAAGATGCCCTCCAATTTCCTGTTCGCGGGCCTCATCAATCGCATCCTGCCCGAGGCGCGGATCATTCATGTGCAGCGCGATCCGGTCGACACCTGCCTGTCGTGCTACACCAAATTGTTCATGCGTGAGCAGCTGTTCAGCTACGATCAGGGCGAACTTGCATGCTTTTATCGCAACTATGAACGTCTGATGGAGCATTGGCGCAGCGTGCTCCCGGCGGATCGCTTCATCGAGGTGCGCTACGAGGACATCGTCGCGGACATCGAGCCCCAGGCGCGTCGGCTGACGGACTTCTGCGGACTTGACTGGAGCCCCGCCTGCATCGATTTCCACCAGACGTCGCGCACCATCCGCACGGCGAGCCTTAATCAGGTGCGTACTCCGCTCTACTCCAGCAGCATCGGACGCTGGCGCCGTTATGCTCGCCATCTGGGGCCGCTGCTGGAAGGTCTGGGTATCGATCCCGAGTTTGCCGCGGTGTCTGAGGAGCTCGGTGGCGCCAAGCCCAAGCGCTCCGGCAAGCCCGCTGTGAAAGGCGCCGAAAAGTCCGTGGGTGCGCATTGAGCAGCTCCGTCGTGGACCTCAAGCAATTGGAAGCACAGGCAGCTGCCCTGCTGGCGGCGGGGCGCGGTGCGGAGGTCGAGGCAATGGTGCGCCCGTTGCTAGCGGGTGGCGGCGGGGCGATAAGCCTCTGGGCACTGCTGGCGCGGGCGTTGCGCGTGCAGGGACGTGTCGCAGAGGCTAGACCCATTCAGGAGATGCTGGTCGATGCGTTGCCCGGGCATTTTCCCACGCGCTTCGATTTGTCGGAGACGCTGTTGTTGCTCGGCGAATTCGAGCGCGGCTGGCGCGAATACACCTATCGCTACAGCCTGGCCCATACCTCCCGCATTGAGCGCAAGGTGCAGCGCCCGCGGTGGGACGGGCGCCCGATTCCCGGCCAGACGTTGCTGATCTACGACGAGCAGGGCTATGGCGACACCTTCCAGTTCATGCGCATGGTCGCGTGGGCAAAGGTGCGTAGCCAGGCGCATGTGGTGCTCGAGATCAACCATGAGATGGCGAGCATCGCGCGTCGCATGGGGGGATTCGACGCGATCACGCTGCGCGGGGAATTGCCGCCGCCGTTCGACCTGCATTGCGAGATGATGAGCCTGCCTATGGCGATGGGGCTCCGGCTCAGCGACCTTCCGGGAGATCCGATGCCGTACCTGTCCGCGCTGCCGGATCGGCGCGCGGCGTGGCGAAAACGGCTGGAGCCTTATTCCGGGTTGAAGGTCGCGTGCCTGTGGGCGGGGCGCCCGACGCATATGAACGATGCCAACCGCTCGATGTCGCTCGTGCAGCTGGCGCCGTTGGCGCAGGAGGGCGTCACCTTCTTCTCGATCCAGAAAGGGCCGACCGAAAGCGATGCGCTGATGCCGCCTCCGGGAATGAACCTCATCAGCCTGAGCCCAGAAATCCGTGACTTCGAAGACACGGCGGCGATCCTTTCCGAAGTGGACCTGCTGATCTCGATCGACAGCTCGCCGGTCCATCTGGCGGGCGCGCTCGGCCGACCGGCCTGGGTGTTGCTACCGCTTCTGCCGGACTGGCGTTGGCTGCAAGGTCGAGACGACACCCCCTGGTATCCATCGGTACGGCTCTTCCGCCAGACCGAATGGGGGAGATGGGATCAAGTAATTGATCGCGTCGCGGCCGCGTTGGTCGAGCGGAAACGCGGCCGTTAGACAAAGGCGCGCGGGAGCGACGTATCACACTAATTGTATACAATGACTCCACGCACTAAATGGTCGTTTCGGTGAAATGAGGTTTATAACTATTTAGTTTTTTGTGGGCGTAGTAGCTTGTAGCGCATAGGATTCGGAACGTCCGAACCATGGGCGATAAATGGGGCAACGATGACGCACTCGAAATTCCGCAATGCGGTCCTCGCTGGCTCGTCTCTGAGCGTCATCGCCATTGCCGTGATGCAGCCCGTTTTAGCCCAAGATAGCACGATAACCAGTTCCTCTGCCGCGGTGGACTGGGACGCCACGGTGTCCCCAGGCACAAATTTAACGATCACCTCGACGGGGACGATCAACTCCGCCACCCCCTATGCCCTCACCATCATTGGCACGGTGGGTTCGACGTTGGGCTCGCTGACGAACGACGGCAAGGTGATCGACACCGCCGCAACGGGCAAGGCGATCAATATCGGCACGGTCAGCATGGCCGGCATCTACAACAATCTCACCGGCACGATTTCTGCGGCGAAGACCGCCATTCTCCTCGGTAACGCCGGCACGATTGGGGTGTTGAGCAACAGCGGGCTGATCAGCGGCCTTACGGCCATTTCCACCCCCGGGTCGATCGGATCGCTCAGCAACACCGGAATGATCTCGGGCTCCTCACGTGGCCTGTTCATCGGTCCCGGCGGGCGTGTTGACACCATCAACAATGCGGGCACGATTACGGTGGCCGCAGGGGCCGCAGGGGCCGCAGGCGGCATCGCCAATAGCGGCTCTATCCTGACGCTGATCAACACCGGAACGATCGTCAGCAGTTCCAGCAGCGGCCTGGGCAACAACATAAACGCCGCTTCGATCGGCCAGATCACCAATAGTGGCCTGATCAGTGGCGTGACCGGCGGTCTCTACAATCAAGGGACGATGTCCCAGATCACCAATACCGGCCGGATCATCGGTACCCAAGCCGGCATCTTCCATACCAACGGTACGATCGGCACGATCAACAACAGCGGCACGATCAGCGGCGGCAGCTATGGTATTTCGATCGGGGCCGGCGTTTTCACTTCGCTGATCAACAGCGGAACGGTGAGTGGCCCGATCGCGCTGTATCTCGGATCGGGTGTGCCCGCGCTCAATATCGCCAATACTGGCGTGATCGCCGGCGGCATCACCAATGCCAGCGCCAACGCCCTGACGATCACGGGTGGGAGCGGCCTCGCCTTCGGCACGCTGACCGGCAGTACGCTGACCAACCAGGGCAGCATCGTCAACACGCTGAGCAACCTGGTCTTCGCCTCGGGCAACCTGGTGCTGAACGACAATATCAACGCCACCGGCCGCACCGTCAGCAACTCGGGCGCGACCCTCAAACTCAATTCGACCGTCAACCTCGCGGGCGCCTACAGCCAGACCGCCGGGACGCTGGACCTGAGCCCCACCGCGGCCGGCCTGATCGTCAGCGGCGCCGCTGACGTCAGTGGGGGAACGGTCAAGTCCAGCTTCGCCAGCACCGGCAATTACCTGGCCGGCACCTATACGCTGCTGAGCGGTTCGACGCTGAGCCTGGCCGGCGCGACGGTGACGATCAACAATCTGACCGGCCTGTACAAGTCGGTCTCCACTATTTCCAACTCGCTGCGCCTGACGGTCAACAACGATTATGTCGGTGGCACGCTGGCGACGCTGGCGAACAGCGCTGTGATTTCCGGTGCCAGCACCGGCCTGTACGTCGCGACGACCGGCAGCATCGGCACTGTCAGCAACACCGGTACGCTGGGCGGCGTGCAGTTCGGCATCAACAACCGCGGCACGATCAGCACGCTGAGCAACGCGGGCCTTATCACCGACAACAATTTCACCGCGCTGTGGAACCAGGGCAGCATCGGCCAACTGGTCAACACCGGCACGATCAGCAACAACAGCTGGGCGATCCTGAACACCGGCACGATCGGCACGCTGACCAACAGCGGCGTGATCGCCGGCGCCGGTAACGCCATCCAGAACAACGGCGTCATCACCCTGCTCAACAACAGCGGCACGATGTCCGGCGCCAGCAACGCGGTTTCCGGTACCTTTGGCACGCTCGCCAACAGCGGCCTGATCCGCGGTGACATCAACAAATTCGGCGGTTTGATCGGCACGATCATCGGCGGCACGGGCGGCGCGATCGGCACCTTCACCGGTTTCAACGGAACGAGCCAGGGCACGATCGGCGCGAGCGGAAATATCACCTTCGCGTCCGGCGCGCTGCTGCTCAACGACACGATCACTGCTGTCGGCATCGCTGCCAGCGCGCTGACCATCAGCAATACCGGCGCGGACATAACGCTGTCGACGATCGTCAACATCAACGGCAATTTCAGCCAAAGCGCCGGCACGCTGAACCTGGGCAGCGCGGGCAAGCTGGTCGTCAGCCAGGCAGCGAGCATCACGGGAGGCACGATCGCCGTCGGCGGTCTGTCAGCTACCTCCAACTATATCGCCGGCTCTGTTGTAGGCACGCTCGTCGCGGGTGGTACGGGATCTAGCTACGTCGGGGCGAGCATCAGCCTGCCCGGCGTTTCGGGGCTGATCGCTTCGGCTGTCACCAGCGGCAACAACCTCGTGCTGGGCATCGGCAACGATTATATCGGCGGCACGCTGGCGTCGATCGGCAACACCGGCAGCATCGGCGGAGTCGCCAACGCTCTCTATGTCGCATCGACGGGCAGCCTGGGCAGCTTGACCAACAGCGGGACGCTCAGCGGATCGATTGCGGCAATCTACAATGCCGGCATGCTCGGACCGATCACCAACACCGGCGTGATCGCGGGCAACATCGAGAATGTGGCGGCGCAGGCGCTGACGTTCACTGGAGGCACCGGTACGAGCGTCGGCACGCTCACCGGGCTCGGTGGCGGGCGCGGCACGATCACCAACACAGCGGGCGACGTGGTGTTCGCCTCGGGCAACCTGCTGCTTAACGACGATGTCGTGGCAACGGGGCATGTCGTGTCGAACAGCGGCGCGGTGCTCAGCCTGACGAACAGCGCGAACATCACCGGCGATTATAGCCAGACGGCGGGAACGCTGGTGCTGGCGACGGGTCAGCAGCTCAACGTCAGCGGCGCGGCCAGCCTGACGGGCGGCACGGTGTCGACCAACTTGCCGGTGGTGGCCAACTACCTCGCGGGAAGTACGGCGGCGACGCTGGTTACCGGCGGCACAGGCTCGAGCTATGCCGGTGTGTCGGTGACGGCCGGGCCGATCACGGGCTTGGCGCTCAGCGCCGGGGCCAGCGGCAACAACCTCATCGTGACGGCGAACAACAACTATATCGGTGCCAACCTCGGCAGCCTGTCGAACACCGGCACGCTGAACGCGGACTACGCCCTCTATGTCGCCTCGACGGGTAGCCTGGGCAGCTTGACCAACAGTGGGACGCTCAGCGGATCGATTGCGGCAATCTATAATGCCGGCACGCTCGGACCGATCACCAACACCGGCGTGATCGCGGGCAACATCGAGAACGCGCATGCGCAGGACTTGGTATTCATCGGCGGGACGGGCGGTACGTTTGGCACACTTACCGGTTATGTTTCGGGCAGCCAGGGTACGATCACGAATACGCTCGGCAACGTCGTGCTGGCCTCGGGCAGCATCCTGCTCAACGACGCAGTCAATGTCGGGACGGGCTCGCTGGTCAACGCCGGCGCGACCGTGCAACTGAACAGTATTGTCGTGGTCACCGGCAACTATACCCAGGCCTCGGGAACGCTCGCGCTTGGTCTTTCGTCGCTGCAAGTCAGCGGCGTCGCGAACATCAGCGGCGGCATGATCACCACAAACCAGTTCGACGGAACCGCGAACTATCTGGTGGGCAGCAGCGGGGGTACGCTGGTGCACGGCGGCGCCGGTTCTAGCTATGACGGCGTCAGCATCGCGTCCGGTGTCACTGGCCTCGAGATCGCGACGAGCATTGGCACGATCGGCAGTAACGTCGATCTGCTGTTGACGGCGCGCAATGACTATATCGGCGGCACGCTAGCAAGCCTCACCAACACGGGTACGATCAGCGGCGTCACGACGGCCGCCTTCGTGGCCTCCACCGGCAGCATCGGCACGCTTTCGAACAGCGGTGTGCTCGGCGGTAGCCTGTATGGGGTCAATAACCGCGGCACGATCGGCACGATCCTTAATGCCGGCAGTCTGATCGATGCCCCTGCGGTTCTTGCCGCGGGCCTCAACAACTCTGGCGCCATCGGCGTTGTCGTCAACCAGGGAACGATCAGCGGTGCAGCGCGCGGGCTCTACAATGGCGGCCGTCTTGATAGCCTCACCAATGGCGGCACGATTTCGGGCGGCGCTTATGGCATGCTGAACGCCGGAACGCTTGGCCCGATCAGCAACAGCGGGCTGATCCAGGGTGCGACGGCCATCTCCAACGAAGTGTCCGGCCTGCTCGGACCGATCACCAACACCGGCGTGATCGCGGGCAACATCGAGAATGTGGCGGCGCAGGCGCTGACGTTCACTGGAGGCACCGGTGCGAGCGTCGGCACGCTCACCGGGCTCGGTGGCGGGCGCGGCACGATCACCAACACAGCGGGCGACGTGGTGTTCGCCTCGGGCAACCTGCTGCTTAACGACGATGTCGTGGCAACGGGGCATGTCGTGTCGAACAGCGGCGCGGTGCTCAGCCTGACGAACAGCGCGAACATCACCGGCGATTATAGCCAGACGGCGGGAACGCTGGTGCTGGCGACGGGTCAGCAGCTCAACGTCAGCGGCGCGGCCAGCCTGACGGGCGGCACGGTGTCGACCAACTTGCCGGTGGTGGCCAACTACCTCGCGGGAAGTACGGCGGCGACGCTGGTTACCGGCGGCACAGGCTCGAGCTATGCCGGTGTGTCGGTGACGGCCGGGCCGATCACGGGCTTGGCGCTCAGCGCCGGGGCCAGCGGCAACAACCTCATCGTGACGGCGAACAACAACTATATCGGTGCCAACCTCGGCAGCCTGTCGAACACCGGCACGCTGAACGCGGACTACGCCCTCTATGTCGCCTCGACGGGTAGCCTGGGCAGCTTGACCAACAGTGGGACGCTCAGCGGATCGATTGCGGCAATCTATAATGCCGGCACGCTCGGACCGATCACCAACACCGGCGTGATCGCGGGCAACATCGAGAATCGCTCCACCGCCGATCTTCGGATCGCGGGTGGGGCGGGCACAGGCTTCGGCGTGTTAACGGGCTATGCCGCAGGCAGCCAAGGCACCATCACTAACGTCTCGAGCAATGTGGTGTTGAGCGGCAATATCCTGCTCAACAATGCGGTAAACCTGGGGACGCACAGCCTGGTCGCCGATGGCGCCTCGCTGCAGGTGAACAGCCCCGTTGCGGTCACCGGCAATTACACACAGACCGGCGGCACGCTGCTGATCGGCATTACCTCCACGGCGGCTTATGGACAGTTGGCGGTCAGCGGCTCGGCCGCATTGAGCGGCACCAATGTCAAGCTGGTTGCACTGGGGGGAAGCCCCGTCGCGGCCGGTACCGCTTATACCGTGGTAAAGGCGAATGGCACGCTGACCTACAGCAACCTGACCGCGTCGGTAGCCGGGTCCGAGGGCAGCTTCTCGACGATCTCCAGCAACGGTACCAACGGGCTCGTGCTCTCGGTCGGCGATAACTCGCAGCCGACGAGGTTCACGCCGACAGGCATTGAAGCGGGCGGTGCCGGTGTGGGAACCGGGGCGGCGCTCGATGCGATCGTTGACGGCGCCGATGGGAACAGCGCGGCACTGCCCGTCATTACCGACGTACTGTTGCCGCTTGCGGTCCTGCCGGAGCCGGAACAGCAGCGTGCGATCCTCCAGCTCTCGCCAGCGCAGCTGACTCCGCAGGTGATTGCAGTTGCCGTATCGCCCGCCGTCAACGCGATCTTCCAGCATCAGGAAGTGCTGGCTGCAAATGTCAGCGCAGGTGAGGAGCGCGGCATGTCGGCAGGGTCGCAAGGGCTGCACGGCGCCGTCTGGGGACAGCTGCTGTTCAACACGGCCAAGCGGGACGCTGAGGCAGGCGCATCGCCTTATGCGGCACACAGCTTCGGCGTGATGGCGGGTGTTGATCTGCTCGGCGCTCCCAACTTTGTCGCTGGTGGCGCGCTGAGCTGGGTGAACAGCGCGGCCAACGGACGGGGCGCCCTCATGGGAAGCCGCACTCGTTTGGACAGCTTCCAGACAACGGGCTATTTCACTTGGCAGCCGGGCATACCCGAAGCGACGGGCCTGAACATCGATGGACAACTTGGCTTCGGGTACAATGTCTATAAGCAGCAACGCCGGATCGACTTCCTCGGAACCACGGCAACCGCGTCGTTCGACGGCCAGCAGTATCTGGGCAGTCTGCGCGCCAGCTATACGCTCCCGCTGAGCGAAACCGCATCGGTCACGCCGTTCGCGGGCGTGCGCGAGGTTCATCTGCACAACCCGGCCTATACGGAAAGCGGCGCGGGTGCAGCCAATCTGCAGGTGGGGGAGATGGACGTGGACTCGTTCAGCCATGAAATCGGCTTCAAGGGAGAGGCCGTGATCGACACCGCGGTGGGCCGCTTCACGCCGTCGCTCAAGCTGGGCTGGACACACAGTTATGTGAACGGTCCGATCCCGCTCACGGCCGTGCTCGGCGGTGTCACGTTCACCAGCACGTCGGCCCGGCTGGCACGGGATGGAGCCCTCGTCGGCGCTGGGCTGTCGTTCATGCGGACCGACTGGATGCGGATCGGGGCCGAATATGACGGGGAGTTCCGCTCGGCGTTCCAGAGCCACACCGGCACAGTCAAGCTGACGGTCAATTTCTGATATCGCGCGCAGGCAGGGCGATGGCTCTGCCCGCGTTGTGTTTTAAACGAGGGTGGGCAAGCTTTATCTGCGGGCAATAAACGCGGCCGTATTGACCTGTCATTGCGGCCGCAAAGAACAGCACGAAACTCACAACAAGGCCGACCTCACGGTTTCTGAACGCACCCCATCGCGTCCAGCAGGCTGGTGCAAACGCCAAATCCGTTCTCGCGCGCCCATCCCTCCGTCTTGGCGCCCGCTCCGGTCGTCAGCAAAATGCCTGTGGCGCCAACATTCCGCGCCAGTTCGAGATCGCATTGTTTGTCGCCGATCATGAAAGACCCATTGATATCCAGGTCCAACTCGGCGCTCGCTTGCAGGATCAATCCGGGTTGCGGCTTGCGGCAATGGCATCCAGCATCGGGCGCGTGCGGACAAATATAGATGCCAGCAAGCGCAATGCCTCGTTGCAACAACATTTCCGCAAGTCTGCCGTTGACGGCATCGGCCGCCGTGCGGGGAAACAGGCCGCGTCCGATACCCGATTGATTGGATACCACCACCAGAGCAAAGCCCGACGCGGCCATGGCGCGCAATCCTGCGACGGCGTCGGGTTCGAACATGACGTCGTGCGGATCGGACAAATAGCCCTTATCGACGATGATCGTTCCATCGCAGTCGAGGAATATCGCCCGTTTCATGGCTCGTGAGGCGGCCCTGGTTCGACCGCCG
Organism: Alphaproteobacteria bacterium; assembly: GCA_023259375.1. Lineage (GTDB taxonomy): Bacteria > Pseudomonadota > Alphaproteobacteria > Micropepsales > Micropepsaceae > Rhizomicrobium. The sequence goes on along the minus strand of JAHFQC010000007.1, from coordinate 112,921 downwards.
CTTTGCGGATGATGTGCGTGGAACTCTTGTCGGGAATCAAATCGAACCGCTCAACCGAACCGCCCGCCGCAAGCACGATATCGGTCCCAACGATGTCTTCCAGTCGATAATCGGCGCCTTTGACCAGAACATCCGGAACAAGAAGCGAGATCAACTCCCGCGGTGTGTCTTCGCCAAACACATGCACGGCATCCACCATGCCCAAAGCCGCCAAGATCTCGGCCCGGTCGATTTCGGTATTGATCGGCCGCGCTTCGCCTTTCAATCGCCGCACCGATGCATCGCCGTTCAGCGCCACCACCAGCCGGTCGCAATGCCGCTTGGAAAACTCAAGCAGGCGCAAATGGCCGACATGGAGAAGATCGAAGCAGCCGTTGGTGAAACCGACCTTGAGCCCGTCGCGCTTCCAGGCTGCGACACGCCGCTGCTGCGCTCGGCTCCGCCAGCACCGCGAGCTTCCGCTGTGTTGCTATGGGCATGCGTGTTTAGCTGATAAAGACCATCGTATTGAAATGGGGACTTGGGAAAACTTTGGGTTTACGTTCTCGCATGTTCTGCGTTGGTTCGCGCTCCGTTCGGCGCCGATCTTAGCCGGAATCCCAGAAATCCTGCCGATTTTCGCCAGAAGGATGAACGTTGCCAAGGTTAGGGTCGGGCGTTCGATTCGCCTCGCCCGCTCCAAGTAGTGGAACAGTTTCAAAGAATTAGGCGGCTCGCCGGAATGGCTGGGCCGCTTTTTGTTTTTGAACCCAAATAGATCCGCTTGCGGACCTCGGAGCGCCTCAGCGGCGAAGATCGAGGGCGCAGCGATTTGGCATTTGCCGCGTTTTCTCCCTGAGGGAGAACAATGTGGCCAAGAGAAAACTCGTCGATTACCGGGCCAAGCGGGACTTTTCCAAGACAGCCGAGCCGAGTGGGGCCGATGTTGTGACCCCTTCGCGCGCGTTGCGCTTTGTCGTGCAGAAACACGCCGCCTCGCATCTGCATTACGACTTCCGGCTGGAAATGGATAGCGTGTTCAAGTCCTGGGCGGTGGCCAAGGGGCCTTCCGTGGATGCGGCCGTGCGCCGGCTGGCGGCGGAAGTGGAAGACCATCCGCTCGATTATGGCGATTTCGAAGGCACTATTCCCAAAGGGCAGTATGGCGGCGGCACAGTGATGCTGTGGGATCGCGGTTTTTGGCAGCCGGATGGTGATGCGCGGGCCCTTTATGCCAAGGGCGATCTCAAATTCGTGCTGGCCGGCGAGAAGATGAAAGGCGGCTGGGTTCTGGTGCGCATGAAAAACGACAAATACAAGCGCAAGCTGCCCAACTGGCTCCTCATCAAGCACCACGACGAATTCGAAGAACCGGGTAGTCCCGACGCCCTGCTCGAACTCGACCACTCGGTCGCGTCGGGGCGCAGCATGGACGACATTGCCGCCGGAAAGGGCGCAAGCCCAAACCGTTCATGCGCAAGGTGCACTTCGAACGCGATGCGATATGGAATTCCAATCGCGCCGATGCCGCCGATCCGGTCGGGCGGAAGAAAACGGCAGGCCGGAGCAAAGCCGTCGTCAAGCTGCCATCGTTCGTGCCGCCGATGCTATGCAAATTGGTCGATCGGCCGCCCGAAGGGTCCGATTGGGTGCATGAAGTGAAGTTCGATGGCTATCGCATGCAATTGCGCGTGGAGGACGGCGGTGCCGCGTTGCGCACCCGCAAAGGGCTCGATTGGACGACGCGTTTTGCGGCGATCGCGCGCGAGGGGCGGAAGCTGCCGGACGGTATCTACGACGGCGAGATTGTCGCTCTCGATGCCAATGGCGCTCCCGACTTCGCGGCGCTGCAGGCCGCCTTGTCCGACGGACGCGACGATGCGCTGATCTTCTTTGTCTTCGATCTTTTGTTCGCAGCCGGAGAGGATTTGCGCGCCCTGTCGCTCTCCGAACGCAAAGAACGTCTCACCGCCATTCTCAAGTCGACCGACAAAGGCCGCCTCCGGTACGTCGAACATTTTCAGAGCGGCGGCGATGCCGTGCTGCAATCGGCCTGCCGGATGGCGCTCGAAGGCATCGTGTCGAAGAAACTGGCGGCGCCCTATACCTCCGAACGCGACGGCTCCTGGACCAAAGCGAAATGCCGGGCAGGCCATGAAGTGGTGATCGGCGGCTGGAGCGATACCGAGGGACGGTTCCGCTCGCTGTTGGTGGGCGTGCATCGCGGCGATCATCTCATCTATGTCGGACGGGTCGGAACCGGCTACGGCAAAGACAACGTCGCCCGTTTGCTCCCCCGGCTAAAGTCTATGGCGAGCAAGAAAAATCCCTTCACCGGTGTGAATGCCCCGCGCGGCAGCCGCGAGGTGCACTGGGTCAAGCCGGAACTTGTCGCCGAAATCGAATTCGCCGGCTGGACCGGCGATGGCATGGTGCGCCAGGCGGCGTTCAAAGCCCTGCGTGAAGACAAGCCCGCCAATGAAGTCGAAGGGGAAAAGCCGGTTCAACCGGCAAAGGCGAGGCTGGCGAAGCCAAGCGTGAAATCCGCGGCGCGCAGCGGCAAATCGGTGGTGATGGGGGTGCCGATCTCCCATCCCGATAAGCCGCTTTGGCCTGATGCCGGCGACGGCTGTCCGGTCACCAAGCTCGAACTGGCGCGCTACCTCGAAGCGGTTGGGCCATGGATGCTGGAGCATATCAAAGGCCGGCCCTGTTCGATTGTTCGCGCCCCGGACGGCATCGCGGGCGAACATTTTTTTCAGCGTCATGCCATGCCGTACCAATCGAACTTGTTGTCGACCGTCTCGGTTTCCGGTGACCGCAAACCCTATCTGCAGATCGATCGTGTCGAAGCCTTGGCTGCGGTGGCGCAAGTTGCGGCGCTCGAACTGCATCCCTGGAACAACGCCCCGGGAAAGCCCGCAGAGCCGGGACGGTTCGTGTTCGATCTCGATCCGGCGCCCGACGTGCCGTTCGATCGCGTCATCGAGGCGGCGTTGGAATTGAAGGAACGTCTCGAAGCGATCGGGCTCACGCCGTTCTGCAAAACCACGGGCGGCAAGGGCCTGCATCTCGTGACGCCGTTTGTAGCGAAGACGGTCGACTGGCCCTCGGCCAAGGCGCTGGCGCGCGAGATCTGCGCTCGGATGACCGCCGACTCGCCGAAGAAATACCTGGTTACGATGGCGAAGAAGGATCGTTCGGGCCGCATTTTTCTCGATTATCTGCGCAACGACCGAATGGCGACCGCTGTGGCGCCGCTCTCGCCCCGCGCGAGTGATGGCGCCACCGTATCGATGCCGCTGACTTGGGCGCAGGTTAAAAAAGGGCTGGATCCGAAACGTTTCACCATCAGGACGGCACCGGCCTTACTCGCCCGCAGCGGGGCGTGGAAAGGCTATGCGGTGCGTCCAAATCTCCTCGCCGTGCTCAAACGCGTCGCGTCGCGCTCGCCGGCGTGAAATTGTCCGGTTGACCGTTGAGCCTGTCGCAAAGTCAGACTGACGGCATAACACTTTGTAATTAAATGGCTAAACAAATTGTCGCGGTGTTCGCAGGTGGGGACAAGTTGTGATTTGAACTGGGCCAAAAATCTGTATTCTCTGCGGCGCGTTTTCCACGTCTGATTCCGGAGCAGCATCACGCCAACCGATCCTCCCGAGAAAGACCGCAGCCACAAACGGTCTACCATCAACGACATTGCGCGTTTGGCCAACGTCTCCAAGAAGACGGTTTCGCGAGTCATCAACGAGTCTCCGTTCGTAAAAGAAGAGACCCGGCTCAGGGTCAACGCCATCATCCGCGAGGTCGGCTTCGAACCCGATCCGCAGGCGCGGGGTCTTGCGTTCCGCCGTTCCTTCCTGATCGGCATGATCTACGACAATCCGACGCCGCAATACGTCGTGAATATGCAGCAGGGCATCCTCGACGCCATGCATGGCACCAGCTACGGCCTTCTGGTGCATCCGTGCGAACGCACCAGTCCGAATTATCTGTCCGATCTGCGCAGCTTCATCGAACGCCAGAAGCTGTTCGGGGTCATCTTGACGCCCTCCATCTCGGAGGACGAGCAGATGGTCAAGATGCTGCGCGAGTTCGAATGCCACTACGTGCGGGTCGCTTCCGTCATGCTCGACAAGCCGTCGACCATGGTCGTTACGCATGATGCCGAAGGTGCGGCCGAAGCTGCGCATTATTTGGCAGAGCTGGGGCACGAACGTATTGCCCACATTTCGGGGCCGCCCAGCTTCCGGTCGGCCCATGAGCGTCGCCGCGGGTTTCGTGAGGCCTTGGCGCAGCGCGGCTTGAAGCTCCGTCCCAGTTTCGATCGCGAAGGCAACTACACTTTCGACAGCGGCATCGCCGCAGCGCGGGAGCTGCTGGCGCTGACACCGCGTCCAACCGCGATCTTCGCCGGTAACGACGAAATGGCCGCCGGCATTTTCAAGGTGGCGCACGAGTTGGGGATCGAGATCCCGCGCCAGCTTTCGGTGGTCGGCTTCGACGACAGCGCCACCGCGTTGCGGTTGTGGCCGGTGTTGACCTCAGTGCGCCTGCCAGTGCGCGAAATCGGTAAGATTGCCACCGACAAGTTGTTTGGCCGCCAGGCGAAAAAGAAGCCGGCTGAGCCCGAACTGACGGAAGTCATTCCCAAATTGATCATCCGCGAGTCCACCGCCGCGCCGTCCGAGTAAATTCATCGCGGATGCCCGTTGCGCGACGCGCGCAAGCGAGTTATGACACCGGTTACCAAAGCCAGCCGGCTATAAGAGGATGTGCCCATGTCCCTGTACAAAAAGACCCTTTATGCGACCGATCCCGCCAGCATCATCGGCGCGACCAATCAGCAGCTGCGCGACAGCTATCTGATCGACGGGATTTTCGTTCCCGATGAGATCTCGCTGACCTACACCCACATCGAACGGCTGGTCGCCGGCGGTGCGTTTCCGGTGAACAAGGCGGTGGCGCTGCCTCACCAGGACGAACCGGCATCGGCCAAAGGCAAGCCGTACCTCGAGCGCCGCGAACTCGGCATCGTCAATGTCGGCGAAGGCGCCGGCACGGTGACGGTCGACGGCGTCAAGTACGACATGATCCCGGAAGACGGCCTTTATGTCCCGATGGGCACTGCCGAGGTGGTGTTCGCGTCGAACGATCCGAAGAAGCCCGCGAAGTTCTACCTCGCTTCGACGCCGGCCCATACCCGCTACGAAACGGTGAAGATCTCTGTCGAGAAGTCGGTGCCGCTGGAACGCGGTGCTCTGGCGACTTCGAATGAGCGCACCATCCGTCAGTACATCGTGCCCACGACCTGCAAGTCGTGCCAGCTGCTGTTGGGCGTGACGACGCTGAAGACCGGTTCGGTGTGGAACACGATGCCGCCGCACACGCACGAGCGCCGCTCGGAAGTGTATTTCTATTTCAAGGTCAATCCCGCCGACCGTGTCTTCCATTTCATGGGGCAAGCCGACGGACTGCGCCACATCGTCCTGAAGAATGATGAAGCCGTAGTGTCGCCGCCGTGGTCGGTACACATGGCCGCCGGTACGGCCGCGTACACGTTCATCTGGGCGATGGGCGGTGAGAATCTCGACTACACCGATATGCAGAACATCGACGTCGCCGATTTGAAATAGGAAGAGACCATGAGCAATCTTTTCAGCCTTGAAGGCAAAGTCGCCCTCGTTACCGGTGCCAATACCGGCCTCGGGCAGGGTATCGCGGTGGCACTGGCGGAAGCGGGTGCCGATATCGCCGTGGCCGGCTTCGTCCCTCCGACCGAAACCGAAGCGATCATCAAGAAGATCGGTCGCAAGTTCGTCAGCATCAATGCCAACCTGATCTCCATCGAGCCGGTGGGGCGTGTTGTTGCCGAAACCGTGGCCGGCCTCGGCAGGCTCGATATCCTGGTCAACAATGCCGGCATGATCCGCCGTCAGGACGCACTCGAGTTTTCCGAGAAGGACTGGGACGACGTGATGAACGTCAACATCAAGTCCGCGTTCTTCCTCAGTCAGGCGGCCGGCCGTCAGTTCGTCAAGCAAGGCGGCGGCAAGATCATCAACATCGCGTCAATGCTGTCGTTCCAGGGCGGCATCCGGGTGCCGAGCTACACCGCCTCCAAGAGCGGCATTGCCGGCATCACACGGCTTCTCGCCAACGAATGGGCGTCGAAGAACATCAACGTCAATGCCATCGCCCCCGGCTACATGGCGACCGACAACACCCAGCAGCTCCGTGAGGACCCCGATCGCTCCAAGGCGATTCTGGATCGCATTCCGGCTGGGCGCTGGGGCACTCCCAAGGACGTCGGCGGCACCGCCGTGTTCCTGGCATCTCCGGCCGCGGATTACCTCAACGGCGCCATCATTCCCGTCGATGGCGGCTGGCTGGCGCGCTAATCCGATCCATTTCAGTCTGCTCGACTGGCCCCCGTCTGCAACGACGGGGGCCTTTTGTTTGGCGCCTCATGTTCCCTGCTGGATGAACGGCACTTTCTCGAACAACTGGCGCTCGCGCCCGCGCGGATCGTTGTCGAGATGCGGCGGCAGGTCGAACACCATGGTCTCTCGTTTGGCCAGTGAGTAGGGCCGCCAATCCGGCAGCAACCTGTTGTTGGGATTTCCGGTCCTGGCAAAGGCAATGAAGGTCTCGCTCAACACGGCCGCCATTCGGCGCGCAGCTTCACCATCGCCGGTGACGGCGCCCGGCTTACCAGTGTTGTCGAAGGCGAGCGGGATATCGGTCATGTGTTGTGCGCGGCGGTGATCGTCGGGGCAGGGCCAGTCGAGCTGGTAAGCAAATGCCGGCGTGCCTGCTGTGGCGCGCAGTTCGTCCTCGATGATCGCGCCGCGCCAGGATCGCCCCGCTGTTGTGGCGAGGAAGAACAGGTCGGTCGGCGAAATGCCGGGGAACCATGTCCGATACTGCCCGATCACAAGCGACGGCAGGATATCGACGCGCAAATTTTTTGCGAGCCGTTCCGGGAGTTCCTCCCAGGTGAGCTTATAGACGCCCGGATCGGTGATGAAGGCGCGCGTCTCGTCATGGGTATTGCCGATCATCATGGGAATGGATGCGCTCTCAGCCGGTGCATCGGGATAGAACGGGTGGCGCGTCAAATTCTTGAAATCGAGCACTGGCCCGAAATAGAGACCGCCCGAGCCAATGATCGGGTCTACCGCTGCCAAGGCTGCGACCAGCCTGGCCGTGTCGATGGTCTTCAATTCGTCGACTTTGGTCACGCCGAGTGCTTTCAAGTAGATCTGAGCGCGTTTTCTCGCGTTCAGCGGTCCCGAGGCGGTGATCTGCTGGCCGCTCATAGTAGCGGCGCGATGAAACAGGCCGCGGGCGCTCGGCATCGCCATCATGGTTGCAATCTTGGCGCCGCCGCCGGACTGGCCGAACACCATCACGCAATCGGGATCGCCGCCGAACTCGGCGATGTTCTCCTTGACCCAGTTGAGCGCCAGAATGATGTCGAGCTGTCCGGCATTGCCGGAGTCGGCATACCGCTCATCCAGCATGCCAAGCGAGAGATAACCGAAGGCATTGAGCCGGTGATTGATCGTCACCACCACGACATTGCCGCGCTTGCAGAGATTGGCGCCGTCGTAGATCGCTGCCGAGCCCGAGCCGTTCGAATAGGCACCGCCGTGGATATAGAACATCACGGGCCGCTTGCCGCCATCGCGAAGGGCCGGTGTCCAAACATTGAGAAAGAGGCAGTCTTCGCTTTGGTTTTCCTCGTTCGATGTCTGCGGACACGCCGCGCCATAGGCGATCGCCTTGCGGACTTCATGCCAGGGCTTGGCGGGTATTGGGGCTTGGAACCGGGCTAGACGTGTATCGGCGCCGTACCGAAGCCCTTTGAAGACGTGGATGCTGCTCTCTGTCGTCCCTTCGACTGGCCCCAAGCTGGTGTGGGCGAACGGTACTGCCATGCGCGGCGCCGCTGCGGCTGCACCTGTTGCTCCGATTGCCGAGAGGCCCGCCAAGACTTGTCTTCTGTCTGACACCGTTATCATTATCTTGTCCTCTGCGCCGGGTCTGTTCTTCTAAGGTATGGAACGCGTTACAGAACGCGGTGGAACTTGGCCATAGTTGGTTGCGGCAGCAAGCCGAGAACGAGCGCTTTGCTTCCCGCGGCCACCTCACGGCGTGCGCGAAGGTCGGGGCAGACCGTCACAGCGTGGGCGGCTCGGGACGCAGGGTTTCGCTAAGTCGTTCAGGTCCTTACGCCGAGTTAGCGTTACCAGTAAGTGCTTGAAGGTGTTGCACAGTTGCATCGCGCGTCCGACAACGCCTTGATTCTGCCATGACGCCCTTGTGGCGTCGAACGAGATCGACGTATGTTTCGGTGCTACCGGTGTCAAAAGTGACTGACACCGGTGTCAAACGCCGGTCCGGCATCCGGTGTGAGGGAAACGTTCGGAACCGACGCTGTCGCGCGAAGCGGAAAACAAGCCGCCGCGATGGCAGCAGTGAGGGAGGGAATACGTGTTGAACAGGAATTTGACCGCGAGCTTCAAGCTGGGCGCATCTGCTGTGGCTCTAATGGCCGTCGTTGGCGCCAGCGGCGCCGCGTATGCGCAAGAGGACATGGAAACGGTCGTTGTGACCGGTTACCGCGCCAGCCTTGAAAAAGCGATGGACATGAAGCGCAACTCGCTTGGTGCCACCGACTCGATCATGGCCGAAGACATCGCGAAATTCCCCGACATGAACGTGTCGGAATCGCTGCAGCGCATTCCAGGTGTCGCGATCAACCGCGATGCCGGCGAAGGTCGCCAGATCACCGTCCGCGGCCTTGGCCCGCTGTTCTCGCGCGTGCGCATCAACGGCCTCGAAGCGATGTCGACGGCCGGTGGTTCTGACGCATCCGGCGGCACCAATCGCGGCCGCTCGTTCGACTTCAACGTTTTCGGCTCCGAACTGTTCAGCGGTTTGACCGTCAACAAGTCGGCATCGGCTTCGATGGAAGAAGGTTCGCTCGGCGCTACCGTCGACATGCGGACCGCCCGTCCGTTCGATTACAACCGCTTTGTCCTCTCGGCTGCGGTGCAGGAAGGCTATAACGACTTCGCCGGCTCGGCCAATCCCAAGGTCTCGATGCTGGTTTCCGACACGTTCCTCGGCGGTCGCGTGGGAGCGCTGTTCTCCGGTGCGTATACCGTCCGCCACACCCTCGAAGCGGGCGCTTCGACCGTTCGTATCTCGGCCAACGGCAACTCCGCTGTGCCGATCGATACCAAGACGCCGGCTACGACGGGCATTCCGGTACGTCCGCGCATGCCTCGCTACGAACTCTATCGCGGCGGCGAAAAGCGTCTCGGTCTGTCGAGCACGTTGCAGTGGCAGGCTGGTGAAGACACCTTGTTCACACTCTCGGGTCTGTTCTCGGATTTCTCGTCGAACCGCGAAGAGACCCAGCTCGAGATGCAGACCAACTCGTTCGGTACGCTGAGCGGCGTTGCCAACCAGACCTACATCCCGGCCGGTAATTGCGGTGGTACGACGACGTGCTATTGGCAGCCTGTCCTGGAGAGCACCAGCGGCGCCAAGATTCGCACAGAGCATCGTCGTGACAATCTCGACACCCGCTTTATGCAGCTGACTCTGGAGGGCTCGCACAGCTTCTCCGAGAAGCTCAAGACCAACGTCCGGCTCGGTTGGTCGGAGTCGCATCATCGTAATCCGCTTCAGGATTACATCATGCTCGATCAGTTCAACGTCTCGGGCTACGGCTACGACTTCCAGAACAACGGCAACAACTGGTCGCCCGAACTGGACTATGGCAGTGCCAGCTTGGATGTCGCCGGGCTGCCGTCGGCGGCGCCGTCGGCTGGTGCAAGCGGTTGCACGACTGGCTCCAACTGCTGGTTTGTTTCGAGCTTCCGCCGCCGTCCGCAGTACAACTTCAACAGCTTCCGCGCGGCGTCGTGGGACATCGAGTTCAAGCCGCGTAGTGAAATCACCATCAGCGGCGGTTTCGACTACAAGAACTACGGCTTCCGCACGGTTTCCTATCGCCTGACCACGGGCGAAGGGACTGCCACGGCCGCGAGCAGCCAGGAGACTTACGCAAGCGCCTATGGCGCTTCGACCAGCGCGGCGTTCTACGGTTCGGGTACGGCTGCCGGAACGTTCGCCAACAAGGTCCAGACCACGAAGATTTCCGACATTGCTTCGATGGTCAACTTGCCGGGGTACGCTCCTGGCGTCACGCCGCATTCCTGGTTCGTGGTCGACTTCGACAAGGCGCAGAAGGCGTGGGACTACGAGAACGCGCTCAAGGTCGGCCCTGGTCCTGACCTCGGCAACAACCGTTCGGTCCAGGAAAACGACTATGCCGGTTGGATCCAGGCGGGATGGGACACTGAACTCTATGGCATGAGCTTCCGTGGCGACGTCGGTGCCCGCTATATCAACACCATGGTTACGGCGCTTGGTTATGGCCTGACCTCGTCGGGCAGCTTCCAGCCCACAATGACGACGTCCGGCTATCACGATGTGCTGCCGACCTTGAACGCGGTCTTGGAGCCCGTCGAAAACGTCCTGGTCCGCCTTAACATGGCGCAGGTGATGAGCCGTCCTGACCTGGGCAGCCTCGCCGGCGACTACATCAGCGTTTCCGGTTCTTCGCACTCCGTCAACGTGGCGAACTCCAACCTGAAGCCGTTCCGTGCCAACACCATCGACCTCGCGTTCGAATGGTATTACGGCAAGGGCGCGATGCTGTCGGTGGCCGGCTTCTACAAGAAGCTGGGGACGTTCATCGCGACCTACCGCAACAGCAGCGTTGTTCCGAACGCGGCGGGCGATGCAATCTTCACATTGCCGTCCTATGTGACGGGCGTGTCGAAGACGATCGGTGCGGCGGCGTTGCAGGCCGCGTGCGGTGCGACCCCGAACTGCGCGACCGCGTCCTGGTCGATCGGCGAGTCGATCAACACCCCCGGCGGCCATATCGACGGCGTGGAAGTCAACTGGCAGCAGCCGTTCACGTTCCTGCCCGACATTTGGAGCAATTTCGGCGTGACCGCGAACGGTACGTTCGTGGAATCGAGCATGTGCTACATCGTCGGAACGGCCTGCTCGTACCACCCGCTCACAAACCAGTCGCGTAACAGCTACAACACCACCGTCTACTATGATGACACGGTGTTCCAGGCGCGCGTTTCGGCGTCCTATCGCAGCCACTACTTCATGTCGCTGCCTGGCCAGTACACCGATTACGAAGCGGGCGACGACACCTTCAATCTCGATGCGTCCGCGAGCTACAAGTTCAACGACCACTTTATGGTCACGTTCGATGCGCTCAATCTCACGGATCAGCATCAGCGGCAGTACACGGGCTACTATGGCAGCTCGAACAAGTACATGTACGTGAACCATCGCACCGGTACCGACTACTACATCGGCATCAAGTACGATTTCTGATCTCGTTTCTCCACTTGTCATCAGTCGCGCCGGGGATATCTTCCCCGGCGCTTTTTTTATGCATAATCGGGCAATCATGGACGCGCGCGACAATCGAACTAGCCGCGCTCTTCCGGTATGTGGCGTATACAGTCGTGGCCTTGTGGACTGGAGCCTTGCTATGAAGAAGAAGTCGTCACGCCAACTGGCCGCGGCGGTTCTGCTGTCGGCGTCGGCCCTCTCTCCCGCCCTAGGCGACAGTGCAGCCGCGAATGACGGTCTACTGTTCTATCTCTCGGGTGCCAAAGGATTCAGCGCCGATATCGCTGCCGGCGATGCCGCGCCCAACTTCGTCGACAAGACCGCAATCGTCGCCGATCCCAAAACCGGTCCTTACATTCGATCCTCGGGCGAACAGCTTCTCACATGGCATGCTGGCGGAAACATTTACGCCCAGCGCGGCACCCTTTCTTTCCGCTTCCGTCCGCGCGAGCCGTTGGGCGATATGCAGTTCCCGTTGTGGCGTGTTTCCTATGCCGACCATACCTCGTGGGATATGGACTTTCTGCGCGTCGATTGGAACGGCCACGGCATCGACGCGTTCGTCACCGACAACAATCTCGCCCGCCTCCGTGTGTCCTATCGCATGGATGCCATTCCATCACCCGATCAGTGGATCGACATCACCTTCACTTGGGACGAGACGGCAGGCGTCAAGCTCTACGTCGGCGGCAAGCTGGTCGCGGAAAAACTTCAGACGGCGGTCCTCGATGCGGGGCTCGATCAGTTTGGTCCGTTCCATCGGGTAATTTCGCCGATGCAGGTGCAAAGCCAGTACCAGTATGTGCGTGGCGGAGACATCGACGAAATCCGGATTTATGATCGCGCCCTTGGAGATGGGGCAGTCGCAGCGCTCGAAACCGGTAAGCCGGGAGCATCCGATTCAACGCCCGCTCCAACCGATCCCAAATTCCGCGATGCATGGCTGAAGCGCTACGGCTGGACCAAGAATATGCCGGTCGCGCTCACCTCCCCGCAAACCACCATTCGCAAGGTGGAGGTGACGGCGGCGTGGGACATCAAAGAGCGCATGATGGGCGCCTCCGACGGGATTGCCGAAACCACTTGGCCGGGCGTCTACAACCGCTCGAAGCTGCCGGGCCGGCACGACTATTTCGAATTGCCGGATTGGAACGTCTATGTCGAAGGCGGCAAGGCGATCACCTTCGATTTGCCCAACGAAGCCTGGAACCACATTGAGTTCACCGGCGCCGCGCACGGCACGCTGACCGCCATCGGCGCGAAGGGCGAAGAGAGACTGGGCGACCGCCCGCAAGGCCTTGAGCGCAACGCCTATCAGTTCGCCGGCCAAACCGGAGGCAAGCTGCGTTTCAACAACGCCGTTCAGGAAACCCCGATCCAGGAAGTCGGTATCTACAATATCGTGTCGGGCGGCGAACCGCAGAACGAGGCCAAGCT
>JAHFQC010000007.1:95428-100032 GCA_023259375.1 Alphaproteobacteria bacterium | reverse complement strand
CGCGCGAACGCGACACCCGAGACCTATCCATCGACCGACGAACTCCGCCGGTTTATCGACGCGCGCTATGTCGCCGACGAGCGGGCAATCGTGGTGGCATTGCCTGACGGCGCGCCGGTGCAGAAGCGTGGGGCAACAACCGGCGCATCTCAGCCGATCGCGCACATCGTGATCCCGTCCGATTTCCGCAATGGCCGCGGCGGTGCGCCGTCAAAATTCTCCTACACGTGGGAGAACATGGATGCGGGCCTCGACGGAATAGCGCTCGATATACCGGCACTGAAAGTGAAGCCGCTGAAAGACGGCCTGTTCCCGCTCAACATTCGGATCATGGATCCGATCTGGCCCGGTCGCACGCTGATGGACGTGAATGTCTCGGTGAAGCCGGGCGAAGCGAGGACCGTGTGGCTCGACACGCGTGATCGTCTCCTGCCCGCGCACACGAGCCTCTATCTGACGGTGGCCGGCGGAGGGAGTGATTTCTCGGCCGCATCAATCGACGGCATGAAGGTGCGTCTGGTGATGAAGCCGCGTGCCGCCGCGCTTGCCGAACACATCGCCGACCGTTTGGCGCAGGTTCGCGACAACATGGCGTTTGTTGTCGAAGAACACACGAATGACCGGCGCTTGTCGCGCTATGAGCGTATGGAGCGGGAATTTCAGTCCCTCTTTGCGGCCGATCCCGAAAACGTGCAGGGCCGGCTCTATTGGTCCGAACTCAATCCCGAGCAGGGCTGGCCGGCGTTCAAGCAGCCGGTGCCCCCGAAAGGCATGCCGCTATGGGCGTTTCGGCAGACCGAAGACCTCAAGCTGGTGCACCGCTTCGTCGAGTGGTGGATCGATCACCGCCAGTCCGATTACGGCGATTTCGGCGGCGGCATTTCCGACGATACCGATCTGACGCAGCAGTGGCCGCCGCTCGCCGCCATGGGTGTGATTCCGGACAAGGTGCGTGCCTCGCTGCGCGCGCTGACCGACGCCGTCGATAAGAACGGCATGATCACCGACGGGCTCAACACCATCCTTACCGATTATCTCCACACCTACGAGGAAGGCATCAATGCCCGTGGCGAGGACGCCTATCTCAATGATGGCGATCCCAAATCGTTCGAGCGCCTGATGCAGACGGCACGCGCCTATCCGAAGATCATCGAAACCAACAAGAGCGGCCATACCGGCTTTGTCAGCCAGGCGTTCAGCGCCACCCGTGTGGTGCGGGAAGGCCCTTGGGGATGGGAGCATCCCTATTCCTACATCTTCCTGCAGCCGGGCATGCAGTTGGTGAACTTCAACGGCAATCCCGCGCTGAAGAAGCTGATCGTCGCCATCGCCGACAGCTACATCGCTTACGGCAAGAAGAACGCGGATGGTTCGACGTGTTTCCCCGAGTTTTTCAATCTTGCCACCGACGAGACCAAGGGCTGTCTGTCACCTTCGACACGCGGTCTCTATGGCGCAACCCAGCTTTTCTGGGCGGCCTATAGCTGGACCGGCGACAAGAAGTATCTGGCACCGCTGGAAAGCTTCATGGATCCCGGCCTGCATCTGGCGCTGCGCGGAATCAATGCCAACGCACTGCCGCTGATGGGAAAGTCGGATACCTGGGGCAAGGACATCCTCGACCACGTCGCCAAACTGCCGCGTTCCGCAACCGAGGCACGCACGTTCACGGCGGCGCGCGACGACGGCTCGATGCCGCTTGAGATGTATCGCTACGTCGGCTGGCTACTGTCGGGCAACAAGTCCTATCTCGAGGACATCTACGCCGACGAAATCCAGACCGCCAGCCAGCGCATGGACATGGTCACCGAAGGTCATTGGTGGAGCGATCGCGTCGAGCTTTACAGCGATCTGCTGCAGCGCACCCGCCTTGGCGGCATGGTGGTGCGGCGCAATCAGGTGTTCCAAGGCAATCTGGTGAGCTGGCGCTTTGCCAATCCTACCGACGCGGAGAAAGTCGGCATCCTGGTCGGCAAGGCGATGCCCGATCACTTCACCGTCGAAGCCTACAATCTCTCCGCCACACCGCTCAAAGCGGCGATGACCGGCTGGATGATTGCGCCCGGTACTTGGAAGATGAGTGGGGCGGGCATTACTCCAAAGACATTCAAGTTCGAACGTGCCAGCAGCGTCGATCTCGTGTTTGCGCCGCATAAGACGACGACGCTGACCTTCGAGCGTATCGAAGCGGGTGCGCCGACCGCAGAACGACCCGATCTGGGTATTGGTGCGGGCGACGTCGTAATGAAGCCGGATATGGTCGAGGTGACGGTGCACAGCCTCGGTGCCAAGCCGGCCGAAGGCGGTAGTGTCGAGCTTCTTGATGCCAAAGGTCGAGTTGTGGCCAGTTCGCCGGTTCCGACGCTGGCCGCGCCGATCGATCTTCTTCCCAAGACGGCCAAAGTGACGTTGCCGAGGAAAGCGGGGGCGGTCAGCGTTCGCGTGGTCTTGTCCGTTCCGGAGATCACGCTTCTCAATAACGAGATGCGCATTCCGTCAAAGCACTGACGCCAAAAAGAAAGGGCGGGCCTTGCGGTCCGCCCCGTCTGTCTGCGCTTGAAGCGAAGGCTCAGGTCCCTTTCGCCTTGGACGAGGAATCCAGCACGGCGGGATTTTTCGCAGTCATATCGAAGAGGTTCCAATCGTCGGGATTGAACGGCCGCGAGGTCGGCTTCTGGACGGGATAACCGTGCAACTCGTCCTGGCTGGCGATGATATAGCCGCGGCCTTCGGCGACGTCGGCGATCAGGCGTACATCGTTGTAGTCACGATCCCAGGGGCGGGCGCCGGCATTGTGCAGCACGTATTGCTGAACTTTTTCCGCCGACATCGGCGTCACGTAAGGCGGCCACAGCGGCGGCTCTTTTACGACGACGATCTTCGCCGGAGAGGTGGTATAGCGGCCGGTCAGTGGCAGTGGGCGGCCGATCTGGTCCACGGCGATATTGTCCTTCATATAAAGTTCGAGATCGCCGTAGCCGCCGAGTTCCATCATTGCGAGGTTCGGCGGCGTCGAGATGCCCGCGCGCAGCACCGTACCGACAAGCGTCAGCTTGCCGATCTGCCACGCCTTATCGCCCCATTCCTCGGCCATGAGATTGTAGTGAATGGCGCGCTGGCCGGGATCGTAGATCAGGTTGTTGACCATTGCCGCCCGCACGCCGCCTTTCAGCAACGGATTGCGTTCGTAATTGTGGGCATAGAGGTTGTTGACGAGGAGGATGTCGTTGGCGTTGTCGTGGATCAGCGAGCCTTTGGAATGCTCGATCTTGGCATGGGTCGCGAAGGTCAGTCCTTCCGCGATGATGTTGTTGGAGAATGTCACCCGGTGCGAGGCCATCTGGCGCCACTTGTCGGGATCGTTGCCTTCGAAGCGCTGACCCGAGGCGCTCATATTCTCGTCGGTGGCCCATGTGGCGGTGATGTGATCGAAGATCACGTCATGAGCGGCGCCGCTGGTGCCGAGCGCATCGCAATCGAAGCCGCTCTTCTTGGGCAGTCCCGCATCGCCGGTGCGTACGCGGATGTGCTGCACCACCACGTCGTGGGTGGCGATGTCGATGCCGCCGCGGACGAAGGTGATGCCGGGCGAGGGTGCTGTCTGGCCGGCAATCGTGAGATACGGCTCGGTGATCTTCAATTCCTTGGCGCCGAGATCGATCACGCCGCCGACCTCGAACACCACGATGCGGGGGCCCTTGGTCGCCACGGCCGCCGCGAACGAGCCGGGCCCGTCGGTATTGAGGTTGGTGACGCGCACGATCGCGCCGCCACGGCCGCCGGGAGTGGTTGCAGCCCAGCCCATCGCGCCGGGAAAGGCCAGTGGCGTGGATTGCGATTGACTTGCAACTGCGGGAGCGGCGGATTTGGCCTTCGGTGCTGCCTGGAGCGGCAGGATCAGCAGAAGGGCGGCCGCCGCGGCATAGCTGAATCGGCGCATGGAGGCTCTCCTGGATGCGGGTTGAAGGCGGTAACCAATGAGGAAATCCCTGTGCTTACCGTCGCAGTTCCCGTCTCTTTGATTGATAATGACACCGGTTTCCTATAAACCGGTTGCGCCTGCTCCGAAAGGGGTAACGGCACGACTTAAACACCCGTCGGCATAGAGTGGAGCGCGTTATGGAAGCAGTTCTGAGGCCCGTTTCGGCCGCTGCAGAAGCAATTGCCAACGAATTCGTCTCGGCGCGTTTGAAGGCTGTGGCGCTCAACGGATTTCCCGGAACGCTGCCCGCGACGCTGGATGCGGCTTATGCCGTGCAGGACGTCGCGATCAAGATTTTCCCCGATGCCGTCGCCGGCTGGAAGATCGGCAAGATTCCGGACAATCTGGTCGGGCCGCTGGGCTCTAAGTCGGTTTCGGGTCCAGTCTTCCGCAAGGACGTCCGCTATGCCGCGCCGGGCGGCACGGTCGAATACGGCCAGTTTGTCGGCGGCTTTGCTGCGGTCGAAGCCGAATACATGTTTGAGATCGGCGAAGACGCGCCGGCCGGCAAGACGGTGTGGACCACGGCTGACGCGATTGCCGCGGTGAAGCGGATGGTTTGCGGCGTCGAAATGGCCGGTAGTCCGCTGGCCACGATCAACAAGATCGGCCCGCTGTGTGT
>JAHFQC010000007.1:0-95418 GCA_023259375.1 Alphaproteobacteria bacterium | reverse complement strand
CATCATCGTCGGACCGGAAATTCCCAATTGGCGTGAGCGCGTGCTCACCGAGCTCACCTGCGAGACGTTCATCAACGGCAAGTCGGTTGGTACCGGCATGGCCGCCAATGTGCCGGGCGGTCCGCTCGAATCCTTGCGTTTCGTGGCCGAACTGTGCGCCAAGCGCGGTTTGCCGCTGAAGGCCGGCATGATGATCACGACCGGCGCTGTTACCGGTGTCCATGACATCAATCCGGGTGAGTTGGCGCGTATCGAATTCAAGGGTCTCGGCGCGATTCAGTGCGTCGGCGTTCCGCTGAAGGCGCGTGTCTGACGGGTGACGGATCCGTCATAGTCGCATTCGGTCTATATTTGCTGCCCGGCCGTGATCATCGGGATTGCCTTTCGTGCCGGGTAATGGCGAAAAGCACCTGAGTTGGAAGGACTTGCGCACGCGACGCGGGGTCGCCTTCGCGCCCGCCGCCGCGCGGCCTATGACGCAGCGCAACCCGCTTCACGCTGCCGCCCATGTATAAACCGCCAATCCAGCAATGGATGTCGACCCTCAAGACCTACGAGCGTCACATTTCGGCGATCGCCATGGCGGGCGGTTTCGCATTCGACTTCTTTTCCTACGGCCGCGTCGATCATCCCGTCACCCAGACGCTCCTGATCGTCTATCTCGGCGTTGCGGCGTTCTCGATTGCTCTGCTGCACTGGCTGGAAGCCCATCAGGAATGGGTCTCGAAGTTCGTCGTCACGTTGCGCTCCTATCTGCCGGCCCTGACGCAGTTCGTACTGGGATCGTTGTGGAGCGCGTTCCTGGTGTTCTATGCCCGTAGCGGTGTTCTTGCCGGCTCGTGGCCGTTCCTTCTCATCCTGTTTGCCATCTTCATCGGCAACGAAGTTTTCAAGCGCTACCACGCGCGACTGATCTTCACGACGACGCTGCTCTTCTTCGCGCTGTTCTCCTACTGCGCGTTCATGCTGCCGGTCTTCACCAAGTCGATCGGCGTTGCGATGTTCCTGGCCAGCGGTGTCGTGGCGGTGGCGGTTTTTGCCGGCTTCCTGTGGTTGCTCTCGAAGCTCAGCCGCTCGCGGCTTGGCGAGGTGAAGTGGCAGATCGGCGGCGGTGCCGTTGCGGTCTATGCGCTGGTCACCGCGCTCTATTTCCTCGACGTGTTGCCGCCGCTGCCGCTCGCGATGCAGCAGGCGGGCGTCTATCACTCGATCTGCCGTGTCCCGGCGCGGGGCGCCATCCGTTGCATCGGCACCAAGCCGGATACGGCCCTGGCACGCGCCCGCAGCATGTACTATTTGGCGGCCGAAGAGCCGCGCTCGTTCGTGGCGTCGCTGATCAGCCGCCGCACCGTGCATGTCGAGCCGGGCAAGCCGGTCATCGTGTTCGGAGCGGTATTCGCGCCGGTCGATCTCAACACCACGACCTACTATGTCTGGCAGCACTACGACGACCAGCACAGCAACTGGGACACGGTGCAACGCCTTACCAACAGTCTTCGGGGCGGTCGCGACAAGGGGTATCGAAACTATTCCTATAAGACCAACCTGGATCCCGGGTTGTGGCGGGTCGATGTCGTGTCGGTCGACGGCCGGCTGATCGGGCGCACCGAATTCAACGTGGTCAACGCGCCGGTCCCCGACGATCTAAAGGTCGTTCGTCTCTAAAACAGAATCAACTTGGCAAGTCCGGCCTTGGTCCCCACATAATCGCCGTGCGGGGATCGGAGGTAAGCGTGACGCGACGCCAATTGTTGGTTACCGCAACTTTATCCACACTATTTACAAGGTCTTCGACGGCCGCAACGACCGTCTCGGTGGCGGAATTCTCGCCCGCCGGGCAGGTGCTCGGTGTGAAACCGCTGCCTAAGCTGGTGCGAAGCGACGAGGAATGGCGGCGACTGCTTTCTCCTCTTGCCTATGAAGTGACGCGCCATGCCGGAACGGAACGCGCGTTCACCGGCCCCGGCTGGGACAATCATGCCGACGGGCTGTACCGCTGTATCTGTTGCGGCACGGCGCTGTTCGACTCCCATACCAAATTCGATTCCGGCACCGGGTGGCCGAGCTTTTACCGGCCGATCGCAGCGAACAATGTGCGCGAGACCCGCGATACCAGCCTGTTCGAAGCGCGCACGGCCGTGTCGTGCAGTTTGTGCGATGCCCATCTCGGCCATGTCTTCAGTGACGGGCCGCGGCCGACCGGGTTGCGCTACTGCATGAATGCCGCTGCGCTCAAATTCGTCCCACGAGCCTGAGGAGGAAGCGATGCTGAAAAGCCTGATTTTTTCCGCCCTGCTCGCCACCACGTCTGCCGCCGCCGAGGAAACCCAGCGTGCCCTGCCGCCGCCGCAACAGGATGTCCCTGCCGTCGACGCCAACCAGACGGCCGTGTTCGCCGGCGGCTGTTTCTGGGGCATACAGGGCGTTTTCCAACATGTCAAAGGCGTGAAAACCGTGACGGCTGGATATTCCGGCGGATCTGCGTCGACCGCCCGCTATAGTGTGGTCGAGTGGGGCAATACCGGCCATGCCGAGGCGGTGCGTATCACTTACGATCCGCGCCAAGTCTCGTACGGTGGCCTGCTGCGGGTGTTTTTCTCCGTCATGGATCCGACCGAGTTGAACCGTCAGGGGCCGGACGAGGGACCGCAATACCGCTCCGAGGTTTTCGCCGCAGATCCGGCGCAGGCCCGCGTGGCCTCTGCCTATATCGCGCAGTTAGCCGCGGCGCATGCTTTCGCCCGGCCGATCGCTACGCGCGTTTCATCGTTTTCCGGTTTTTACCCAGCGGAAGACTATCATCAGGATTACCTGATCAAGCATCCGTATGACCCGTATATCGTCGTCAACGATCAGCCCAAGATCGAAAAACTGCGGGCGCTGTATCCTGCCGTCTACAACGCCCGCGCCATTACGGTGGCCCGCAGGTGATTATTCGACCCAGGAATAACCCTGGCGTTCGGTGAGCGCGAAGGAGCTCGATGGTCCCCATGTGCCCGCCGTGTAGGGCAGGGGACGCATGTCGCGTTCCTTCCAGCCTGCTTCGATGCGATCGATCCAGGTCCAGGCGCTTTCGACTTCGTCGCGCCGCACGAACAGGAACGCCGAGCCGTTCAGGGCATCGAAGATGAGCCGCTCGTACGCAATGCGCCGTCGCGTTGTGCGGAAGGCGTCGATCAGGTTGAGGTCGAGTGTCACCGGCCGCAAACGCACCGCTTCGAGTTCCGGCGTTTTGTTCATGATCTGCAGCGCAATCTCTTCCTGCGGCTGCAGCCGGATGACGAGCCGGTTGGGCGCGTTCATGGTGCGGTGGAAGATCGAATGCGGCACCGGTTTGAATTGCACCACGATCTGGGTCGAGCGCGTCGGCAGCCGTTTGCCGGTTCGCAGGAAGAAGGGCACGCCGGCCCAGCGCCAGTTGTCGATATGGGCGCGCAACGCGACGAAGGTTTCGGTGTCGGACGCGCCGCCGCCTGTTTCTTCGCTGTAGCCCGGCACGGCACCGCTCTCCATAAACCCTCGGCGATACTGGCCGCGCACGGTTTCGCGCTCGACTTCGGCGGCCCCGATCGGGCGTAACGACCGCAGCACCTTGACCTTCTCGGTGTGCACGGAATCGGCTTCGAGGTCGGGCGGCGGCTCCATCGCCACCAGGCAAAGCAGTTGCAGCATGTGGTTCTGCACGATATCGCGCAGGGCACCGTAGGAGTCGTAATAGGACCAACGCCGCTCGACGCCGACGGTCTCGGCAACGGTGATCTGGACGTGTTCGATCGAGTCCTTGTTCCATAGCGGTTCGAACAGCGTATTGGCAAACCTGAGGGCAATCAGGTTCTGCACCGTATCCTTGCCGAGATAGTGATCGACGCGAAGGATGCGTTTCTCGGGGAGTGCTTGCCCCAGCGCCGCTTCGATCTCGCGCGAGGTCTTGAGATCGCGGCCGATCGGCTTTTCCACCGCAATCCGCGTTTCCGGCCGGATCAGGCCCGCGGTCTTGAGGTGCCCGGCGATGACGCCGAAGAAATCGGGAGATGTCGACAGGTAGTGCAGCGGAATCGCGCAATCCTCGAGCCGCTCGTTGAGCCCGCGATAGGGCGCTTCCTGGGTCACGTCGCCGGCGCAATAGCCGAGGCGCGCCGCAAAGCGGGTCCAAACGTCGACACGGAAATCGGCGCCGGCATGATCGACCAGGCTGTCATGCACCTTTGCGATGAAGGCGTTGTCGTCGAGTTCGGAGCGGGCCACACCGACGATGCTGAGGTTGTCGGCGAGGTGGCCTTCCATGTCGAGAAAATAGAGCGAGGGGTAGATCATCTTCAGCGCGAGGTCGCCGGTGGCGCCGAAGATGACGAGCGCTTGTTTGTCTGCCATGCAGCCTTTCCGAAATGAAACAGGCCGGAGTCTCCTCCGGCCTGTCCAAAATCGCAATCGTGCAAGTGCATTCCCTTACGGGAACAACCGCAATTTTATGCCTCTTTGCAGTCGTCGAAGTTCGCCGGCTTAAGGCGCGGCGAGATCAGATGCACGACCAACAGGCCGACCAGGTAAATCACGCCGGCGACGACGAAGATCAGGGTGAAGCCGCCGGTGTGTGCCAGCGCCCGGCCGACGCCGGCCGCCATGATGATACCGCCGATGGCGCCCATCGTGCCGCCAATGCCCGAGCAGCGTCCGACGGCTTGCTTCGGCATCAGATCCGAAGTCAGCGTCATCAGGTTGGCCGAGAACGCTTGGTGCGCGGCCGCAGCGATGCCGATGATCGCGACCCAGGCCCACATGTCGGTGACCAGCTGGCTGAACACGGCCATCGGCAGAACCGCCGCGGCGCAGATCAGCATCGAGAACTTGCGCGCCTTATTGACCGTCAGACCGGCCTTGATCATCGCCGAGCTCATCCAGCCGCCGACCACGGAACCGACATCCGAGATCAGGAAGATGATGATGACGGGCAGCGCGGTACCGGTAATCTCGATGTGATAGGTCGTCTGGAAGTAGAAGGGCAGCCAGAAAGAATAAAGGAACCACACCGGGTCGGTGAGGAACTTGCCGAGGGCGTAGGCCCAGGTTTCCTTTTTCAGCAGCACCTTCAGCCAGGGCAGCTGCTTTACCGACACGAACGGATCACTTTCGATATAGGCCAGTTCCTCCTTGGTGACGAACTTGCTTTCCGCCGGCTTGGAGAACAGCGGGATCCAGAAGAACAGCCACATGATCGACAGAATGCTGGTGGCGACGATCGCCCACTGCCAGCCATAGAGAACCAGCACGAAGGGGACGATCAACGGCGTCAGGATGGCGCCGAGATTGGAACCGGCATTGAAGATGCCGATGGCGAAAGAGCGTTCGCGCTGCGGGAACCATTCGGCCACCGTCTTCAGCGCCGCGGGGAAATTGCCGCCCTGGCCGAAGCCGAGAAGGGTGTAACTGATGGTGAAGCTGATCAGCACTAGCCACGGCGGCAGCACGCCGACCACGGCACAGGCCAGATGCGCGAAGGTCCAAACGCCGACCGCGATCATGTAGCCCTTCTTGGCGCCGAACTTGTCGATCAACTGGCCGAACACTAGGAAGCCGACCGCATAGGCGGCCATGAAGAACTGCACGATGCCGGCGTAATCGGTTTCGCTCCAGCCGTACTGGCCCTGCAGCGACGTCTTCAGATAGCCAAGCGTCAGGCGGTCGACGTAGAGGAGGCTGGTGGCGAAAAAGATCAGCGCGCACGCCACCCAGCGGTACCAACCCGTCGCCTTCGCGACCGGCCCCGCATTGTTTCCGCCGAGGTCGGTTTGAGCCATAGTAAAATCTCCCAGGATGGCGGGCCTGCCGCCGTGAGGTTCGGATTGCCGGTTCTGACGCCGGTCAAGATTGGATAGCACAGTCTGTTACCGGTAACGAATGTGCCATTGCCGCTCCCCCGGCCGGACAAAGGGCATTGGATGCGGCGCGAATCTTGGCATCATCCAGCTCTAGTTCCGCTCGGGAACATTGGCATTATGACCAAGCTGACACCGGTGGACAAGGAGGGCGTATGACGGGGGGAGTGGTTGCACCATTCGTCGTTTTCGGACCATCGCACCGGATTGTGCTGGCGCTGATTGTTATTATGCCTCTGGTGCTCGCCGGTTTGGTGAAGCTCACACGGTCCGTCACGTTGTCGCGGGCGATCTCGTGGACGCTCGCGATGGGGATCATCGGCGTTTGGATCGCGTGGTATATCGTCTTCACCAGCCAAGGTTGGATCAATCTGGGCAATGCGTTGCCGCTCGATCTTTGCAGTTGGGCGGCAATCGCGACGGTGGTCGCGCTGATCACTGGCAACCAGAAAGCGTATGAACTGGCTTGGTTCTGGGCCATGGCGGGCACTCTCCAAGGCATCATCACACCGGATATTCCCGACGACTTCCCGGCGTTCCGCTTCATTGAGTTCTCGGCGTTTCACGGCGGCATCATTATCGGTGTCCTGTTCCTGACGCTCGGCCGCGGCATGCGCGTCTATCCGCGTTCGATCCGGCGCGTGATCGGCTGGTCGCTGGTCTATGCGGTTGTCGCCGGACTGGCCGACTGGCTCCTCAAGGTGAATTACGGCTTTCTGCGCGCCAAGCCGGGGCACGCCTCACCGTACGATCTGATGCCGGCGTGGCCGTGGTACATCCCGATCGTCGTAGTCTTGGCGTTGATTGCAATTTTGATCTGCTATTTGCCGTTTTTTCTCGCCGACACGGTAGTGTGGTTCAAGCGCAAGTGGGTCTGATCACCAGCGGATTTCCATGCCGGTGTAATCGAGGAAACGCCCGCTTGTTTGCGGCGAAAGCTCCGCGATGCGCGCCCGCAGGCCGGTGACCGACGTCTTGGCGTCGAGCGGTGCACTGGGACCGCCCATGTCGGTCCGAACCCAGCCGGGATGGAATAGGCCGACCAGGATTCCTTCACGCGCCCAATCCTTGGCAACGGCGTGCATGATCATGTTGAGGGCCGCCTTCGAGGCGCGATAGGCGATCTCGCCGCCGGAGGAATCGGAAATCGATCCCATCTTTGAGGTCAGCACCGCCAGTTTCTTGTCATGGCCGGTCTTGAGATTTGGCTTGAAGGTTTGCGCCAGCCGGAACGGCGCTACGGCGTTGATGCGCAATGTTTCCATCACCGCATCGGGATCGCACGTCGCGGCGTCTTGGGCTTGAGGGCCCCAGATACCGGCGTTGCTGACCAGGATGTCGATCGCGACGTCTTTCAGTGTTCCGGCGAGCGCCGCGATACTGGCAGGATCGCCGACATCGAGTTCCATCACCCTGACGCCAAGCGGCTTCAGCGAATCGGCCTCAGCCGGATGGCGGCAGCAGGCGATCACATCCGCGCCATCGGCCTGATACTGGCGCGTGAATTCCAGCCCGAGTCCGCGATTGGCCCCGGTAATCAGCACGGTCGTCATATCTTACCTCGGGTTCAGTTGTAATTGCCGCCAGTTTGCCGTTTAGCTTGCCCTCATGTCCATCTGGGGAAAAATCGGCGTTGGCGCGGCGGGGCTTTTGTTCGGCGGTCCGGTAGGGGCGGCGCTCGGCTTTGTCGCGGGGCACTACCTGTTCGATCGTGCCGGCGAGGGTGACGGCGCCGATCCGGGTGTTGCTTTCACCATCGCGATGATTGGACTGGCCGCCAAGATGGCCAAGGCCGACGGCGTCGTTACCGAGGCGGAAATCGAAGCGTTCGATCGCGTTTTCCGCGTGCCGCCGGAAGAACAGGCGACCGTGCGCCGCTTCTTCGATCTCGCCCGCCAGGACACCGCCGGCTACGAGGCCTATGCCGTTCAGATTGCGCGGCTGTACGCCGCCCAGCCCGCCGTCTTCGAAGACATTCTCGATGGCTTGTTCGAAATCGCCGCTGCCGATGGTGTGCTCCACCCCGACGAAGAGCGCTTTCTCGAGCGGGTCGCGGACATCTTCGGCTTGTCGCCGGGCGAATTCCGGCGCATTCGCGCTTCGCATTTCAAGCAGGATGCCGCCGATCCGTATGTGGTCCTTGGCGTCGAATACGAAGCGGGTAATGACGAAATCAAGCGCACCTATTATCGCCTCGTGCGCGAGAACCATCCCGACAGTTTGATTGCGCGCGGCGTGCCGGAAGAGTTCGTGAAAATCGCCAATGACAAGCTGGCGGCGATCAACGGCGCCTACGACAAGATCTGCAAAGAGCGCGGCGTGAACTAGAGCGCTTTCAGGAAAAGTGGCATCCGGTTTTCCGTCCGAAAGCGCGACAATCTAAAGAATCTAGAGCAGTTCATCCGTTTCCATGAAACGGTGAAATGCTCTAACGCCTGCGTTTGACTGAGCAGTGCGGGCTCAACTCCGCCGCAACGGCTTCCCAAAAATCCTTATCGGCGCCATCGGCTGCTGCCCGCTTCATCGCCTCGCGATACGCGGCCAGACCGAACTCGGCGGCCAATTCATTGGCTTTGCGTCCGACCTCGACGGGATTGGGGTACTCGCTCATGCCCGGAATCTGGCACATCGGGGCTGTTTTCAGAAGTCCCGCCTCCCTATTTCTCAAATATCTCCAAGCGGTTGAGGCTCAAAATTCGTGGCTGCTTGACTCTTGATGATTATTTGATGATATTCACATCAACAAATGGCCGGAAATTCCTCCGGCCCTTATCAAGGAGGTTTCATGAGCAAAATCGGTGTCGGCGTCGGGGAAGACTTCCCGGTCGACGAAGACAACAAGCCAGAGCCCGAAGTGGAGGATCTCGGCACCTGCCATCATCGCCATGGCGCGCGGAAAGAGGCTTGGCGGCGTTTCCGCCAGCAGATGCACCAGGAATGGCACGCCCGTCGTCGCGCTTTCCGGGATCGTCTCAACGAGCGCGAAGGCGTCGAAGCGATTCACGAATTCCGCGAACGTCATCTGCATCACATGATCATCGGCGGACTGGCCGTTCTCGGCTTGGCGGCCTTGATCGCCGGCTTGAGCCGTCGCGATTGATGGAGGGCGCCATGCACGATCGCAGTCACATGCACCGCCGCTTCCGCGGCATGACGGCCGAAGCCATGCGTGCCGCCGCCGATGCGATGGAAGCGTCCGGCGTAGAGCCCACACGCGCCACCACCCGCGTGCAGCTCGAATTGCCGCCGCAGGCAATGGACCGGTTGACGCGGCTCAAGGACCGCACCGAAGCGGCGTCTTACGCCGAAGTCATTCGCAACGCTCTTCGCCTGTTCGAGGCTCTGATCGACGAGCACGAAAAGGGTGCGGAATTCTCTCTGAAGCGCGCCGACGGCGAAACCGTGGCCTACAAGATTTTCGTTTGAGGCTCACAACGCGGCGATGGCGCGGCCCACTTCGGCGAGCACACTCTCCGGATCGGGCCGCGCCGCCTCGGTGTAATAGGCGCATGCCAAAATCGGCGCCCGTCCCGGCGGATGGATAATGGCGATGTCGTTATAGGTTTCGTGTTTTCCCGAGCCGGTTTTGTCGGCAATGCGCCAGTCTCGCGGCAGTCCGGCTTTCAGCCGCTTAGCGCCCGTCGTGCTTGCGGCCATGGTGTCCATCAGCCGTTGACGCGACGCGGGCGACAGCACGTCGCCCAGCAGCACCTTCTGCAAATTCTCCAGCATGGCATCCGGCGTGGTGGTGTCGCGCGGATCGCCGGGATCAGCGGTGTTGAGCGTTGGCTCATTGCGATCCAGGCGGCTGATATGATCACCCAGCGAGCGGGCAAACGCCGTCCATGCTGCCGGTCCGCCGATACTTTGCAGCAGGAGATTGGCCGCCGTGTTGTCGCTGATCAGCAGGATGGCATCGATCAATTCCGTCACCGGAAGGGCCATCTGCTTTTCCGTGACCGGCGACCAAACGATGAGATCGGCTTTGCTGTAGGAAATAACACGATCGGCCTTTTCTTCGCCCGCCTCGAGGCGCTTGAGCACCGCTGTCGCGAGCAGGAACTTGAAGGTCGAGCACATCGCGAAGTGCTCGCCCGCGCGATGACGCAACCTTTTGCCGCTGCCGGTATCGAGCACGGAGACACCAAGCCGGCCACCGGCCTCCAGTTGCGCCAGGTCATTGGCGCGCGCCGGTGCCGCGATCATGGCCGCAGCCCCCATCATAACCGTACGCCGTGTCAGCATTGGTTCTTCTCCATGATCTGAGGTTAAATCGGGGCATGCGACTCGTCGAGCGTCCTTCCCCCAATCACGATGCGCGCCCCGGCGCCGTCGACATGCTGATCCTGCATTACACCGGAATGCCCACGGGTGACGCCGCGCTGGAGCGCATGTGCGATCCGGACGCCAAAGTCTCCGCCCATTACATGATCGATGAAGACGGCACGGTGTATCACTTGGTGCCGGAGGAACGGCGCGCGTGGCATGCGGGCGTTTCGTTTTGGGCCGGCGAGAAGAATATCAATGGCCGCTCGATCGGCATTGAACTGGTCAATCCCGGACATGAATGGGGCTACCGGCGGTTTCCTGCCGCCCAGATCGAAGCGTTGATCGAACTCGGTCATGGCATCCTCGCGCGCCATTCGATACCGCCGCGCCGTGTTCTCGGCCATTCTGACGTCGCACCCGATCGCAAGATCGATCCCGGCGAGTTGTTTCCGTGGGAGATGCTGGCGCAGAACGGCATCGGTCTTTGGCCAGCGCCAGGGATGCTGAAAGCTGACTTCGCGAGCGCGCTGGCCACCTTCGGTTACGGAATCCCGCCCCTGGTCGATATCTCGCTCGAGTGCGTGATCACTGCCTTTCAGCGCCACTTCCGCCCGGCACGCGTCGATGGGGTCGCTGACGCAGAGTGCGTCGCAATCTTGGCCGGCCTTTTGGCCGCATAAGGCGAAATCTCGACTTCTCGCAAGATCGTTGCGCAAGCGGTCCGCTTGGAAGCCTCGGCTGGCGTACGGGTAACTGTGAGCTACGCGCGATTTTGCCGGAGATGCCTTCATTCTTTCGTAAATAATGTGTTAAAATTTGCACTGTAATCGTGCGGAGGGTGGCCTATGCCCAACGAGGATAAAGACCTCATTCCGGGATACGACGTGCAGGTGATCCCGGTGTCGGCGACTGGCGCACCGGTGCCGACGCAGTCGACCGCTCCAAATGTTCCGGGGCAGGTGCCGGGCGGCAGCGGCTACATTCTCACCTCCGCACCGAATACGCCGATCATTGTGGTGCCGCCGCAGCAACCGCAGCCGCCGCAGCAGGCGCAACCGTCATTGGTGGTGATCACGCTGGCGCCGAAGAAAGAAGAAAAGAAAGAGAAGAAAACCTCGAGCGTGTTCCAGCGACTCTGAGATTGTACGGGGGAAGGGGCAATGGTGCAGTGGATTATAACCGGCCTCGCGCTAGCGACGGTTGTGGCGCTCGGTGCGATCTACATCGTGTTTTTCTGGGCGGGTGCCGGTTCGCGTCGAGCGAGCGCGCCCAAGCGCGACATGCGCATGACCTGGAAGATCGTCAAGATCGGTGAACCGGTGCTGGAAGGCATGGGCCTTGTCGGTAAAGTCGAATATGGCGTGATCATTTCCACCGACGAGATGCTGGCGCAGACGCAGACGTTGCTGTTCTGCCCGCTGTTCGAAGGCGTGGATAAGGACACCCAGAAGGCACTCGCGATTCTGCCCTGGCATGTCGAAGTGGATGTTCGCCAGGAGCCGGAAAAGCACCTCGCCGAAGTCGGCCTCGCCCGCAAATACGTCTCGACCAAGATCGTGTTGCCGATCGGATCCAATGAAGTCGACATGGACGGGCTTGAGCGCGGCTATCTTGACGATCACAGTCGCATCGCAGTGGCGAGGAAACTGGCGCTGTGGATGCCGTCCTTCGCCAGAATTGCGCACAGCTGAGCGGTTGGCTTTGGCCGCGGCCTCGTTTATTACTCCCGCGTCAGATGGCCGGATGGCCGCTTGGCCTCGTAACTGCGTGTGAACGCAAAGCGCGGGGTGCGAGAGGAAAGTCCGGGCTCCACGGAAACACGGTGACGGATAACATCCGCCGGGGGCAACCCCAGGGATAGCGCCACAGAAATCAAACCGCCGACGGCGTTCGCGCCAGGCAAGGGTGAAATGGTGCGGTAAGAGCGCACCGCGGTCCCGGTAACGGGAACGGCATGGCAAGCCCCACCGGGAGCAAGACCAAATAGGGACGGCACGTAATCCGTTTCCGGATAGCCGTCCGGGTAGGTCGCGTGAGGCGGCAGGCAACTGTCGTCCCAGAGGAATGGCCATCCCGTCGCTGGAGCTTCGGCAAAAGTGGCGGACAGAACCCGGCTTACAGGCCGTCTGACGCCTGTTTTCTCAGCCAATACCGTTGCCGTCCGATTGCGACGCGCATGGCGTGGGTGCGAAATTCCTACGTCCTGCCTGGGACTTATCCGCCAGCAGCACATCCGATCGCGCTCGCCTGCCGAAGTCATGTATGCAAGTCATTCTTATAATCCATTCAAAAATGTCTTGGCGGCAACAGCGCTCGCTGCTAGGAATCTTGAACGACTTCAATCGATGGGGTGTTCTTGGGGGCCGTTCGCTGGGGCGTTCGGCCCTCTGGTTTTTTCGCCGTTTGAGTGGAAAGCCATGCGATGGCAGTGTCTGGATCTGCCAAGTCATTTTGCCCCGAATGTCTATGCCACTTCCCATCTTCTATGCCTCCCGCGACGGTCACACGCGTCGTATTGCCGAACGCGTCGCAACCGGCCTCACCGCCGCAGGCATTGCGGCCGAGCCGATCAATGTTGTTGGACTCGATGCTAAGGATCTGGCGGCGGTGCCGTATGTGATCCTCATTGCCGCGATCCGCTACGGGCATCATCTGCGCGAGGCCGAGGCTGCGCTCGATATTTATGAGAAGCTTGCGAAAAAGCCGCCGCTGGCATTGGCCTCGGTGAATCTGACGGCGCGCAAGCCAGAAAAATGCACGCCGCAAACCAATCCGTACTTGCGCAAATGGATCAAGCGGCGCCGGCTTACGCCCGATCTCGCCATCGCCATCGCGGGACGTCTGGTCTATCCGCGCTACAATCTGTTCGACCGGCTGGCAATCCAGCTGATCATGACCATGACGGGCGGGGTTACCGATCCGACGGCCGAAGTCGATTACACCGACTGGAACGGTGTCGATGCCTTTGCCCTCAAGATCGCCGGACGCGTGCGGGCACTGCAGCCCGCCGACACCTGATCCGCCTCAGCGCATATGGAACACCGATACGCCGACCTTGCCGTCGGTAACTTCGGCTTTTTTCCAGGTCGAATTGTCGTTGAGCGACACCCAGCGGCGTTCTTCGGCGCGGTAATGCCAATCTTTGTCGCGCTGGAAGAAGACCTGCACGCTCTTGCCTTCGATGATGTTGAGAATCGAGAGGTCGTGACTGTTGCGCTCGTCGAAATCGGTCGAAGCGTTCTGGCCCATCTCGGAATAGATCTCGTTGAGTTCCAACAGATCCGCATTCACGTTGTCGGCGAGCGGGCGCACGTTAAGGCCGATGCGTTCGGCTTCGCGGATGGTGATGGGATAGGAGTGCGACGGGAAGCTCGCATTCAGGGTGTTGGAGATTTCCTCGGCGCGCTTCCTGTCCTTCAAGTGATAAGAAAGGATGTCGACGCACAGCCTGGTTGATAGCGCGCTGGCCCGGTCGACCGCACCGATTACCAGCGGATGGACGTGACGATAGAGTTCGCCATAGGGATTGTCGCCTTCCTTGTCGGCTTGTTCGCGCCACAGACGGACGACGCGCGAAAGCTCGTCCTGGCTGACCTTGACACGATCGTTGTCGCGGTCGATCGGCGACAAGTCGTGCGTGAGAGAAGTGTCAACGGCGGAAAGCTGCGCCAACGGGCCCATCAGAATTTTATCAGCACCGAGCGCCAGCATGGTGGCGGCACTTTCGCATTCGAGCGGCACCAGAACGGTCAATTGGTCGGTGAACTGGCGCAGCAGATGGACCATGCGCAGGCTGGCTTCGCCGAAACCGCCGGTCGATTTGATGAACAGCGACAGCCGCGGCACCGGGCCGATGCTCTTGAGAACGCCGTAAAGACCGATCACGTCGTTGGAGCAGATTGAACCGTTGGACGAGTTCCAATAGGTGATCAGCGGTTCGCCAAGGCGCGCCTCCAGCCGTTCGATGACGCTTTGCGTCTTTTCGAACAACACCGGCGGACGCTTCACAATCGGGGTCTGGTCGGTCATCTGGGCCTCATATTCGACGCCGTGATGATCGGGCGTGACCATGCGCCCCACAAGTGCGCAGAGTCCCCTACGTTCTTACCAATAGTGGCGCATAAGCTCCTTGGCCCAGGCCGGTTCTTGGACTTCGCCGCGGGGGAGGAAGTCCTTCATCACCGGCTTGATGTCGAGAACCGGCGTGCCGTCGATGGCGTCGAGGCCGGACACTTCGAGGGTTGTTCCGTGTACGGATAGGACGCGGCACAGCGTGGCGCCGATGTGGTTGGGGCGGTCCTTGGCGCGTTGGGCGAAAATGCCGACGCGCGGCCATTCGGGATTGCCGCGCGGGATCCGGGCGCCGGATTCGGGCGCAGCCTTGGCGGCATGAAAATGAAACAGCACCTCGACATGCGAGAAATCGGCCAGGCCTAAAAGGGCATCGGGACCAAACTGGCCGGGGTCGAGTTCTATCTTGGCAGAGATCGCGTCCCAGCCGTCGTCCTCTGGTTTGGTTCGGCTGCTGCGGACATACCCGACCGGAATAATAAGGATTTGGCTGAACATCGATGCCTCGCGACGGAAGGAGGAAATTGTTTCACGGCCCCGTTAACGGCTCATTAACCCTGATGGGGTCACAGTCCCACCCGCGTTAAGGGTTCGTTTACCTCTCTTTGCGTCTCGTTAAGGTGTCTATGGTTTGTTCCTGAATTTGCTAGAGCTAGAGTCTCGATGTCTACACCTAGATTCACAAGTCCCTCAATTTCCTAGGTTTTTCGTTGACTTCCCAGTTCCGCCCATGTAAACCCATACGATCCCATGGAGCATACGGGTAGGTAACCCCGTATTTGTCGGCAAGGTGCCGGTCGCCCCTGGGTCTTTGGGGCGGAGCTCTTGTCCAACCAGCGTTTCATCACGACGTTTGCTGGTACGCTCGACGCGAAGGGGCGGGTTTGCATCCCTGCGCCTTGGCGGCAGGTTCTGACTGCCCAGGAAACCACCGGTGTCTATGTCTGCCCCTCGCTCGACGGCGACAGCCTGATCGGCTTCGGCAGCGAGCTGATGAACTCCGAGCTCAAGCGGCTCGAGACGATGGATCCGGTCTATTCCGAAGATTACGAGACGTTTTCGCACCTGGTCTCGTACAGCAATCAGTTGCCGATCGACGAGAACGGGCGCGTTCGCCTGCCTGACGATTTGATCCAGGCCGCGGGCCTCAAGGACAAGGTCGTCTTCGTCGGCATGGGCATCAAATTCGAGATCTGGAATCCGGAAGCGTTTGCGCCGGTGAAGGCGCGCCGTCTTGCCAATGCGCGTGCCGAACGTGCGGCTCGCACCGCCCAGGAGCTTGCGGCCCGTGCGGCGATGCAAGCGGCCGCGATCCCTGCTGCTTCGGCGGCGCCGGCAACCGAGGACGCGCCATGAGCCATGTCCCGGTCATGCTCGCCGAAGTGCTCGCCTCTTTGAACTTGCACGACGGCGGCCATTACGTTGATGGCACTTTCGGCGGCGGCGGTTATTCCCGCGCCATCCTCGAAGCCTGCGATTGCCGCGTGCTCGGGATCGACCGCGATCCGGAGGCTATTGCGCGCGGCCAGGCGTTGGTTGCCGCTTATCCCGGCCGCCTTACCCTGATGCATGGCGCCTTCTCCGACATGGACAGTCTGCTCGCCGAGAGCGGTGAGACCGCGACCAACGGCGTGGTGCTCGATCTAGGCGTGTCGTCGTTTCAGTTCGATGAGCCGGACCGCGGCTTTTCCTTCCGCGCCGACGGTCCGCTCGACATGCGCATGGCGGCCGAAGGCATGAGTGCGGCCGATTTCCTCAACACCGCCGACGAGCGCGAGATTGCCGATGTGCTGGTGCGTTACGGCGAAGAACGTCAGGCTCGCCGGATCGCCCGTGCCATCGTCAAGGCACGGCCGCTGTCCCGCACGCTGGAACTGGCGGATCTCGTCGCCGACGTCCTCGGACCGGCGGCGCAGCGTCTGCCGATCCATCCGGCGACGCGCACGTTCCAGGCTCTTCGCATTCATGTGAACGACGAACTCGGCGAACTCACCCGCGCGCTTGAATCGGCGACGGAAATCCTGGCACCCGAGGGGCGTCTCGTCGTGGTGTCGTTCCACAGTCTCGAAGACCGCATCGTCAAACGCTTTCTTGCCGAACGGGGCAAAGAGACGCCGCAGCCGTCGCGTCATGCTCCGCAGACCACCATTACCAACAAGCCGCAGTACCGCCTCGTCTCTTCGAAGCCGCTCACCCCCGGCGAGGCGGAGATTCATGCCAATCCCCGTGCCCGTTCTGCAAAGTTGCGCGCGGCCGAACGCCTGGCCGCCTAGGAGAGTGCCATGATCCGTGTCGTGAGTACGTTCTGCGTCGGACTGATGGGGTTTGCGTGCATCGCCAACTACCATGTCTCCGAGCAGACTCGCATCGCCCGCCAGGAGCTGTCTCGCACCGAGAAGCAGATTCAGGCGGAGACGAAGGACATTCGCGTTCTCGAACTCGAGTGGCAGCGGGTCGCCAATCCGGCCGTGGTCCAGAAGCTCGCCGAAGCCCAGCTCGGCATGCAGAACGCCCCGTCGGTCCAACTCGCCTCGGTGCGCGATCTGCCGCGCCGCAGCGACGCGCTTAACAACGAAGAGGTGCGTTCCGCCAGCGCCGAGGCCGAGACCCAGCCGATGCCGGTCGTCAAGGCCGCGATGCGCAGCGGAATGTGATGTATCCATGGCGGCGCAGCCCACCGTCTATCAGCGGAGAATCCTGTTCGGGGCGGCGTTCGCGTTCGTCGCGTTCCTGGGCGTAGGAATCCGTCTGGTCGATGTTACGGCGTTCAGCGCTCGCCCAGTTGCGCGCAAAGCCCAATCTGTTTTCACCGCCCGCGCCGATCTTCTCGATCGCAATGGCGACCTGATCGCCCGCGATCAACCGGCTGACGATCTTTATGCCCGCCCGCGGCTTCTGAAGGACAAGCGCGCCGCTGCTGTCGCGCTGGCAGCTGCGACCGGGGCTGATCTTGGCCGCGTCGCGATGGTGTTGAGCGACAAATATCCGTCCGCCCTGATTGCGCGCCGCGTGGTTCCCGAGGTTCGCGCCAAGGTCGACAAGCTGAAGCTGCCCGGTCTCGAATACCTGCCCAATTCCAAGCGTGATTATCCGTTCGGACGCTCCACGGCGCAGGTGGTCGGCGTCACTGATCTCGACGGCAAGGGCGTTTCGGGCCTTGAGCTTGGTCTTGAACCGCGCATCCGCAGCGGCAAAGGGCCGATCATCACCTCGATCGACAACCGGGTGCAGTTCATCCTTCGCGATGCTGCCGCCGCCGCGATGGCCGAGTTCCGCGCGCACGCTGCCGGCGGCATTGTGATGGACGTCAAAACGGGCGAGGTGCTGGCGCTGGTGTCGCTGCCGGACTTCGATCCCAACGCACGCGATTTCGCCGAAGGCGATTCCGGCCGCAACATCATGGTGCAGGACGTCTACGAGCTGGGATCGGTGTTCAAGATCTTCGCCTTTGCCCTGGCGGTCCAGGATCACAAAGTGCGGCTGGATGAATCGATTCCCATCGGCAACGGCTTCAAGATCGGCAAGTACACCATTCATGAAGCCGAGCACATGCCGGCCTATCTATCGGCGCGCGATGTGCTGGCCCAGTCGTCCAATATCGGAACCGCGCAGATCGCATTGCGTTCGGGCGCGGCTCGCCAGCGTGAATTCCTCACCAATCTTGGGTTGTTGAAACCGCTGCACAGCGAGTTGCCGGAACGGGCACGGCCGCTTTATCCGTCCAACTGGGGCATTGTCGAAACCGCGACAATCGGTTTCGGTCACGGCGTCTCGGTGAGCCCGCTCAGTTTTGCCGCAGCGGCTGCATCCGTCGTCAACGGCGGCCGGCAAGTCCAGCCGACGTTCCTCAAGAATCCGGTGGATTCGCGCGGTGAACAGGTGGTGTCGCCGGAAACCAGCGCCACCATGCGCCAGCTTCTGCGCTACATCGTCACCGACGGCACCGGCAAGAAGGCCAACGTTCCCGGCTATGATGTCGGCGGCAAGACCGGCTCGGCGGAAAAGCCCGGAAGACATGGTTATCAGGCGCACAAACTGGTGACGTCGTTCTGCGCCACCTTCCCGATCGAAGATCCGCGTTATCTCGTTTTTGTTGTGTTGGACGAGCCGCACGGAACCAAAGCGACCTACGGATTTGCGCTCGCCGGTTACACCGCGGCGCCGATGGCCGGACACGTGATTGCGCGCATTGCTCCCTTGCTCGGTGTTCCGATCAATCCGATAACCCTCGCCAAAGAGAACCATAATGGCAGCGGGTAAGAAGGTGTTGGCGGCAATGCAATTGACGCGGGCGAAGACGTTCGCGGGACTTGCCAGCGATAGCCGCGAGGTCAAGACAGGATTCCTGTTCGCCGCCATTCCCGGTACCAAAGGGGATGGCGCAAGCTTTGTTGGGGATGCGGTGGCGCGCGGCGCCGTCGCCGTGCTCGGCAAGCCGGAAATCGCGGACGCAGTACAAGCGGCAGGCGTGGAATTCATTCCTGCGGAAAATCCGCGTGCGGCTTTGGCGGCGTATGCGGCAGCGTTCTATGGCGCGCAACCGGCGACGATCGCGGCCGTGACAGGAACCAACGGCAAGACGTCGATCACGGTGTTCCTGCGCGAAATCTGGACGGCGCTCGGCAAGCGCGCCGCCAGCATGGGCACGATCGGCGTCGTTACGCCGGATCGCACCATCAAGCTCAACAACACCACGCCGGGGCCGATCGAGGTTTCGAAGATTCTCGCTGAGGCCAAAGCCGACGGCATCGATCATCTCGCGCTCGAAGCATCGAGCCATGGTCTCGATCAGTACCGTCTCGACGGCGTCGAGATCGCCGCCGTGGCGTTCACCAACCTGACGCCGGACCATCGCGATTATCACCCCACCATCGAGCATTATCTCAATGCCAAGCTGCGCCTGTTCCGCGACCTGGCGCGCGACGATGCGGTGGCGGTGGTCAATGCCGATGTCGAATACTCCGAAGCCTTCATTGCGGCGGCAGCCGAACGCGGGCTCAAGCTCATTACTGTTGGTGCCCAAGGCGGCGGATTGAAGCTGGTCGACCGCAAGCCGACGCTTGATGGCCAGACGCTCGACATCGTTTATGCCGGCAAGCACTACTCGGTGGCGCTGCCTTTGGCGGGCGGTTTCCAGGCATCCAATGCCCTGGTGGCGGCCGGTCTGGCGCTCGGTCTCGGCGAGCCCGTCGACGGCGTGTTCGCCGCGCTGGAGCATTTGAAAGGCGCCCCGGGACGGCTCGAAAAAGTCGCCGTGGCGGCTTCGAGTGCGCCGGTGTTTGTCGATTACGCCCATACGCCCGATGCGCTCGAAAACGTGCTCGCCGCGTTGCGTCCCCATTGTGAGCGCAAGCTGGTGGTGGTGTTCGGCTGCGGCGGCGATCGCGACAAAGCCAAGCGTCCGCAGATGGGTGAGATCGCAATGCGGCTCGCCGATCATGTCATCGTCACCGACGACAATCCGCGCACCGAAGAGGCGGCTGAGATCCGCCAGGAAATCCTCGCCGGTTGCCCGGATGCGACCGAGATCGGCGATCGCGCCGATGCGATCCGCACCGCCGTTGCCGAACTCGGTGCCGGGGACATTCTGGTGATTGCCGGCAAAGGCCACGAAGCGGGACAGATCGTCGGCGCCACGGTGCATCCGTTCAGCGACCGCGACGAAGCCGTCAAGGCGGCAGTGAAGCTGGGCGGGCGGGAGTGGAAGCGATGAGCGCGTTGTGGACGTCGGACGAGATCGAGCGCGCCACGCTGGGCAAGGCTTCGGCGCCGTTCGAAGTGAAGAACCTGGTGCTGGATTCGCGCAAGGCGACGGCCGGTTCGCTCTATCTCGCCGTCAAGGGCGAGAACAAGGACGGCCACGATTTCATCGCGTCTGCGTTCGAGAACAAGGCCGCCGCTGCGCTGGTGCATAAGCCGGTTGAGGCTGCGGGTCCCATTTTGACCGTGGCACACACCCAGCGCGCCCTCGAAGACCTCGCCCGCGCCGCGCGCGCCCGTTCGCATGCCAAGATCGTCGCCGTCACCGGCAGCGCCGGCAAGACCACGACCAAGGAGATGCTGAAGCTTGCGTTCGGCGCGCTCGGCAAGACGCATGTGTCCGGTGCGTCGTTCAACAATCATTGGGGGGTGCCGTTCTCGGTCGCCTCGCTGCCGCGCGATGCGCTGTATGCCGTGTTCGAGATCGGCATGAACCATTTCGGCGAAATCCGGGGGCTGGTGCCGCTGGCCAAGCCGCATATCGCCGTCATCACCACCATCGCACCGGCCCATCTCGAATTCTTCGGCAACTGCGATGCCATCGCCGACGCCAAGTCGGAAATCTTCGAGGGTCTGCTGCCAGGCGGCCCGGCGCTGTTGCCGGTGGACAGTCCTTATTGCGAGCGCCTGCGGACTCGCGCCAAGCAGCTTGGTGTGACCAACATTCTCACTTTCGGATCCGCGGCCTGCGCCGACGGCCGTCTGACTCATTATGAAGAGACGGCGGAGGGTGTCCGCATTCGCGCCGAAATTCTCGGCAAGTCGGTCGATGCAGTGATCGGTGCGCCCGGCAAGCATATCGCCGCCAATGCGCTGGCAGCGCTGACCACCGTCGGTGTGGCCGGCGGCGACGTCGTGACGGCGGCTGCGGCGCTCAAAGGGTTTGCCGCCCTGAAGGGCCGTGGCGAGCGCATCCACGCGCACGGCGTCGAAATCATCGACGAGAGTTACAACGCCAACCCAGCTTCGATGGCGGCGGCACTGGCGCTGCTCGCCAAGGCGCCGGGGCGCAAGATCGCCGTGCTCGGCGACATGCTGGAAATGGGGCCGGAGGGTCCGGCCTTGCACGCTGGTCTGGCGCCGCATCTCGCGGCCGCCGATCTCGTTTTCCTGTGCGGACCGCTGATGCGGTCGCTCTACGACGCGTTGCCCGCCGATCGCCGCCACGGATATGCCGCCAATTCGAAGGAACTGGCGCCGCTCGTGGCCGCCGCGGTGAAGTCGGGCGATACGGTGCTGGTGAAAGGCTCGAACGGTTGCCGCATGGGTGCCGTGATCGAGGCGCTCAAGGCAAGGGCTGGGGGCTGAGTCATGTTCCACTTCCTCTTCTATCTTCCGCACGCCGACCAGCTCGCGTTCCTGCGCCTGTTCAAGTACCTGACGTTCCGTTCCGGCGGCGCCGTGCTGACGGCGCTGTTCATCGCTTTCTGGATCGGTCCCGGCCTGATCCGCTGGCTGAAGGTGAAGCAGGGCAAGGGCCAGCCGATCCGCGAAGACGGTCCGCAGCGTCATATTGTCGAGAAGAAGGGCACCCCGACCATGGGCGGCCTTCTTATTCTCATTTCGGTCGTGTGCTCGACCTTGCTCTGGGCCGACCTCACCAACCCGTACGTCTGGACGGTGCTGTTTGTAACGGTGGCCTACGGTGCGCTGGGTTTTGCCGACGACTATATGAAAATCACCAAGCGTTCGACCGACGGCATCAGCGGCAAGCTTCGGTTGCTGGTGGAATTCGGCGTCGGTTTTCTCGCCACTTTTTTCATCATGCAGGCCGAGCCGGAAGGTCTCAGCGGCACCTTCGCGGTTCCGTTCTTCAAGAACATCGTCCTTTATCTCGGAGTCGGTTTCATTCTGGTTGGCGGCTTCTGGATTACCGGCTTCGCCAATGCAGTGAACTTCACCGATGGCCTCGATGGCCTTGCCATCATGCCGGTGATGATCGCGGCCGCAGCGTTCATCCTGATTGCCTATTGCGTCGGCAACGAGAAATTCGCCTCCTACCTGCAGCTCGTTTATGTCCGTGATACCGGCGAGCTTGCCGTTTTTCTGGCGGCGTTGATCGGCGGCGGCCTCGGCTTCCTCTGGTACAACGCTCCACCGGCCTCGGTTTTCATGGGCGATACCGGTTCGCTGCCGCTGGGCGGCGCGCTCGGCGCCGTCGCGGTATCGGTCAAGCACGAGATTGTTCTGGCCGTGATCGGCGGGCTGTTCGTCCTCGAGACCGTGTCGGTCATCGTGCAGGTGATTTCGTTCAAGCTGACGGGCAAGCGGGTGTTCCGCATGGCGCCCATCCATCATCATTTCGAACAGCTCGGCTGGCGCGAGCCCACCATTGTGATCCGCTTCTGGATCATCGCGGTGGTGCTGGCGCTGATCGGCCTGTCGACCTTGAAGTTGAGGTGATGCGGTGATCACGGTAGAGGCCTTTGCAGGCAGGACCGTCGCCGTCTTCGGATTGGCGCGATCGGGATTGGCGGCGGTGCGCTCGCTACGCGCCGGCGGTGCTGATGTTCTGGCTTGGGACGACAAGCAAACGTTGCGTGATGCTGCGCACGATGCTGGCGCCAAAACGCTGCCGTGGACCGAATGGCCATGGGACCGGCTCGCCGCCGTGATCCTGTCGCCGGGCGTGCCGCTGACCCATCCGGTACCGCACGACGTCGTGGTGCGCGCCCGCGAATGGGACGTGGAAGTGATCGGCGAGACCGAACTCTTCGCCCGCACCATTACCAATACGCCGGTGATCGCCATCACCGGCACCAACGGCAAATCGACCACCACCGCGCTGATCGGTCATATCCTCAAGGAAGCCGGTTTCGACGCCCAGGTCGGCGGCAATATCGGCCAGCCGGCGCTGGCGCTCGCGGCGCCTGGTCCTAAGACGATCTACGTTCTGGAAATCTCGTCGTATCAGATTGATCTGTCGCCCGGTCTCGAAGCCGATGTGTCGATCCTGTCGAACATCACACCCGATCACATCGACCGTCACGGCAGCCTGGAGAATTACGCCGCGGTCAAGATGCGGCTCTTGAAACAGACCAAGCGGACGGGCCGCAATGTGGTCGGCGTCGACGACAGCCATTGCTCGAGCATCTTCACCCGGCTCACCTCCAACGGCGGCGCACCGTGCGTGCCGGTGTCGGTCGGCAAGGTCTTAGGGCGCGGCGTCTTCGTGCTCGATGGCGTGCTTTATGATGCGCAAGGCGAACGCTCGGCCAAGGTGATGAATCTCAAGTCGGCGCCTCATCTGCCTGGGGCGCACAATTGGCAGAATGCGGCGCTCGCCTACGCGGCCGTGGTGCCGTTCGTCGACAATGCCGACACGATCACCGGCGCGATTGTCTCTTTCCCGGGTCTGGCCCATCGCATCGAAGATGTCGGCCGCGTCGGCAAGGTGCGGTTTGTCAACGACTCCAAGGCCACCAATGCCGATGCCGCCGAACGGGCGCTGGTGTGCTTCAATGATATCTGGTGGATCGCGGGCGGACGGCCCAAGGCTGGCGGCATCGTTCCGCTGGAGCCGCATTTCTCGCGTATCCGCAAAGCCTATCTCATCGGCGAGGCTGCCGAGGCCTTTGCTGAAACCTTGCAAGGCAAGGCGGACGTCGTGATGAGCGGCACGCTTGACGTTGCCGTTGCCGCCGCCGCGGCCGATGCCGCCGCTTCTGATGTTGCGGAGCCGGTCGTGCTGTTGTCGCCGGCGTGCGCGTCGTTCGACCAGTTTTCCGATTTTGAGAAGCGCGGCGATGTCTTCCGCGAGCTCGTGGCCAAACTGAAGCCGGAGACCGCATGAACCGCGCCAGCCGCAACTTCCTGTCCGATTGGTGGTGGACCGTCGACCGCGCTTCCGCG
The DNA here is from genome assembly GCA_023259375.1 of Alphaproteobacteria bacterium. Taxonomy (GTDB): domain Bacteria; phylum Pseudomonadota; class Alphaproteobacteria; order Micropepsales; family Micropepsaceae; genus Rhizomicrobium. The sequence continues at coordinate 71,593 of JAHFQC010000007.1, read as the reverse complement.
ATCACGGTGCTGCTGCTGCTCGGCATCGGGTTGATGCTGGCGGTGGCGGCGAGCCCAGCCGCGAGCGGCGGACCGGTCACCGAAGGCAATTTCAATTTTGCCGTGAAGCAGGGCGTTTTCGCGGCCGTCGCGATTGCGATCCTGTTCGGCACCTCGCTGCTTAAGCCCGAGGGCGTGAGGCGGCTGGCGAAGATCGTTTACATACTTGCGATCCTGGGTTCGCTTCTGGTGCTGTTCGTCGGTACCAGGACGCTCGGCGCCAAACGCTGGCTCGACCTTGGTGTATTCACCCTGCAGCCGTCGGAATTCCTCAAGCCGGCGTTCGCCGTGCTGGCTGCGTCCATTCTCGCCGACACCCGGCCGGCACAGTTGTCCAAGCCGGTGCAGATCCTGCTCGTTCTGGTGCCTGCTATCGCTGTCCTGATGTTGCAGCCCGACGTCGGGCAGACCTTCCTGCTCGTGCTCCTGTGCGTGGCGATGCTTTATTTTGCCGGCCTTTCCTACAAGTGGATGGGGATCATGGGCGGCGGTGCGGCGGTTCTGGCGGGCGTCGCGATCTGGAAGTTTCAGCATGTGCAGCACCGCGTGCTGCAGTTCTTCCATCCCACTGAAAAAGGCCTGCAGGTCGATCGCTCGCTGCAGGCGTTCCAGCATGGCGGCGTGTTCGGCGTCGGTCCCGGTGCCGGAACCGTCAAATACCGGCTGCCCGACGTCCATTCCGACTTTATATATGCCGTGGCGGGCGAGGAGTTCGGTCTCATCGTCTGCGGCGCCATCGTCATCCTGTTCTGCTTTCTCACGGTGCGCCTGATGCTCAAGGCGGCGAACGCCCGCGAGACGTTTCTTCAGCTCGCTGCGGCCGGTCTGGCGACCGTGCTGGCGTTGCAGGCTTTCATCAATATGGCGGTGGCGATGAACATGATGCCCGCCAAAGGCATGACGTTGCCGTTCATTTCGGCGGGCGGTTCGTCGCTGTTCGCGGTGGCTCTGACCATGGGTTTCATCCTGGCGCTCGGACGTCAGCGCCCGCAGGTGGAGTTGCGGGACGGCTTCGTCAAAGGAGTGCGGCCATGACGGTTGTGCTGGCGGCCGGCGGAACCGGCGGACATCTGTTTCCGGCAGAAGCACTCGCGGGCGAGCTGATCGTGCGCGGACACAAAGTCGTGGTGATGACCGACAAGCGCGGCACCGGTTACGGCGACGTATTCCCGGGTGCTGAGATCGCCATCGTACCGTCAGCGGCGTTTTCCGACCGCAGCGTGCTTCGCCTCATGACGGCGCCGTTCGAGATCCTCGCCGGTATCGCGGTGTCGTTCGCCAAGCTGAAAAAGCTGAAGCCGTCCGCCGTTGTCGGTTTCGGCGGCTATCCCAGCGTCCCGGTGATGCTGGCGGCATGTCTCGGCGGCTTTCCGACCGCGATCCTGTCGCCGGACGCGCTGCTCGGCCGTGCCAACCGGCTGTTGATGAACTACGTCAAGGTGATTGCCGCTAATTTCAAGCTGGTGCGTTTCCTGCCGAAAAACCAGGGCAAGATCGTCTACACCGGCAATCCGCTGCGCCCTGATGTGATCGCACTGCATGCCGCGCCTTACGAGGCGCCGACCGGAACGATCAGTCTGTTGGTGTTCGGCGGCAGCCAGGGCGCCCGGGTGTTTTCCGAACGCGTGCCCGAGGCCATCGGTCGTTTGCCGGAGGCGTTGAAAGCCCGTCTCGCCATCGTGCAACAGTGCCGCCCCGAAGATCTCGAAGGTGTCCGTCGCGTCTATGCACGCATGGGCGTCAAGGCCGAGCTGGCGCCGTTCTACAAGGATATGCCGCAGCGCATCGCCGATGCGCATCTCGTCATCGCACGCGCCGGCGCGGGCACCGTGTCGGAGCTTGCCTGCATCGGGCGTCCTGCGATCCTGGTGCCGCTGCCGCATGCTCTCGACGATAATCAGACGCCGAACGCCCAGGCGTTGGCAGATGTCGGCGGCGGTTGGCGCATGCCGCAAAAGGATTTCACGCCGGAGAAGCTGGCGGCGATGCTGACCGACGCCTTCGCCGATCCGCAAAGCCTTGCCAAACGCGCTGCCGCTGCACTCACCCTGGCCAAGCCCGACGCCACGCGCGCGCTGGCCGATCTTGTTGAAAAATTGGAGGGGGCGCGATGACCGCACCCGTTGGGACCCGCGTTCCGCTCGATATCGGTGCCATTCATTTCATCGGCATCGGCGGCATTGGCATGAGCGGTATTGCCGAGATCATGCACAACCTGGGCTATCGCGTTCAGGGCTCGGACGCGGCCGACAATAATAATGTGAAGCGCCTGCGCGCGATGGGCATCCCGGTTCACGTCGGCCATTCGCCGGAGAACCTCATCGACGCCCATGTGGTCGTCTATTCCTCGGCCGTGAAGCCCGGCAATCCCGAATTCGACGCCGCGCGCCTGCAGGGTCTGCCGCTGGTGCGTCGCGCCGAAATGCTAGCCGAGATCATGCGGCTAAAGTCGTGCATCGCGGTTGCCGGTACCAACGGCAAGACCACCACGACCACGATGGTGGCGGCGCTGCTCGATGCCGCCGGGCTCGATCCGACGGTCGTCAACGGCGGCATCATCAATGCCTACGGCACCAATGCGCGCCTGGGGCAGGGCGAATGGGTCGTGGTCGAAGCCGACGAGAGCGACGGCACCTTCCTGCGTCTGCCCTCGACCATCGCGGTCGTCACCAACATCGATCCCGATCACATCGATTTCTACAGGTCGTTCGACAACCTGCGCGATGCCTTCCAGCGCTTCGTCGAGAACGTGCCGTTCTACGGCTTTGCCGTGCTCTGTATCGATCATCCCGAGGTGCAGGCGATGGTTGGGCGCGTCACCGACCGCCGCATCATCACCTACGGCATGAGCCCGCAGGCCGATGTCCGCGCCATCAACATCCGCTTTGCTGAAGGCGCGTCGTGCTACGACGTGGTGTTCACCGATCGTCGTGCCGGTACCGAACGCCGCCTCGAAAACTTGAAGCTGCCGATGCCGGGCGAGCACAATGTGCAGAACTCGCTGGCGGCGATTGCCGTGGCGAGCCAGCTTGGCGCGTCGGACGAAACCCTGGCCAAGGCGCTGGCGTCGTTCCGCGGTGTCGGGCGGCGGTTCACCCGCGTCGGCGAATGGAACGGCTGCGCCATCATCGACGATTACGCCCACAATCCGTTCAAGATAGCGGCGGCCTTGAAGGCGGCGCGTCAGGCCTATGCCGGGCCGGTGGTCGCCGTGGTTCAGCCGCACCGCTACACGCGTCTGCGCGACACCTTCGAGCAGTTTGCCAAGTGCCTCAATGATGCCGACGTCGCCATCGTCGCGCCGGTCTATCCCGCGGGCGAACCGCCGATCGAAGGCATCAATCGCGACACCTATGCCGAAGCGCTGCGCGCCCATGGCCATCGCCATGTTCTCACCATCGAAGGCGGTGACGATCTGGCAGCGGCGGTCGCTCCGCACATGAAGCCGGGCGGTGTCGTCATCTGTCTTGGCGCCGGATCGATTTCGGCCTGGGCGCACAAGCTGCAAGCCACGCTGGAGGCCCGCGCATGAACGGCGCCAGCGAAAGTCTGCCGCCCGTCCGGGGCACCTACCAATTCGGCGCTGCGCTGAAGGACCTCGTCTGGTTCCGCGCCGGCGGCGCCGCCGAGGTGCTGTACCGTCCGGCCGATGCCGACGATCTCGCTGATTTCCTGGCCAAGCGCCACCCCAATACGCCGGTGACGGTGATCGGGGTCGGCTCCAATCTGTTGGTGCGCGATGGCGGTATTCCCGGTGTCGTGATCCGTTTGCCGGCTGCTTTTGGTAAAGTCGAGGTCGATGGCCTCCGTATCCGCGCCGGCGCCGCAGCGCTCGATTCTGCGGTGTCGCGCCGTGCGGCCGATGCCGGGATTGCCGGCCTTGAATTCCTGCGCGGGGTGCCGGGTACGATCGGCGGCGCGCTGCGGATGAATGCCGGCTGCTACGGTTCCGAGGTCAAGGACGTGTTTGTCGAAGCCACGGCCCTCGATTTGAACGGCGGCAAGCACGTCCTCAAGCCCGCCGACATGGGCTTCGAGTATCGCAAGTCCAATGTGTCGGCCGATCTGATTTTTGTCGAAGCGGTGTTCGAGGGTTCGCGCGACGAACCCGCCGCGGTGAAGACGCGCATGGAAGAACTCCTCGCCCGCCGCGAGGAAAGCCAGCCGATCCGCTCCAAGACCGGCGGCTCGACCTTCAAAAATCCGCCCGGTGCCAAAGCCTGGAAGCTGATCGAGGAAGCGGGTTGCCGCGGCCTGCGCCATGGCGAGGCCATGGTGTCCGACGTGCACTGCAATTTCCTCATCAATCTCGGTGAGGCGCAGGCCTCCGATATCGAAGCGCTGGGCGAAGAAGTTCGTGCCCGCGTCAAGGAAAAATCCGGCATCGAGCTGGAGTGGGAAATCAAGAGGGTGGGAACGCCCGGAGAACAAAGATGACGAGGGTTGTTGTTTTGCTGGGCGGGCGTTCCTCGGAACGCGAGGTCAGTCTGGTTTCCGGCAAAGGCTGTGCCGGGGCGCTGCGCGACGAAGGTTTCGACGTGGTCGAACTCGACCCCAGCGTCGGCGATTTTCCGGCTGCGCTGCAGGCTGCCAAGCCTGATGTCGTGTTCAACGCGCTGCACGGCCGCTTCGGCGAGGACGGCACCGTCCAGGGTCTGCTCGAACTCTTGCGCATTCCCTACACCCATTCGGGCGTGCTCGCTTCGGCGCTCGCCATGCACAAGGCTCGCACCAAAGACATCTATGCCCGCGCCGGCGTGCCGATCGTCAATTCGATCGTGGTCGACCGCAAAGCGGCCGCTGCCGCGCATCTGATGGAGCCGCCGTACGTGGTGAAGCCGGTCTGCGAAGGCTCGTCGGTCGGCGTGTTCATCGTGAGGAAGGGCGACAACCGTCCGCCGGAAGCGCTCGCCAGCGAGCAGTGGTCGGATAGCGGGTTGTGGATGGTCGAGGAATTCGTGCCCGGGCGCGAGCTGACCGTCGCCGTGATGGGCACCCAGGCGCTCGCGGTCACCGAGATCACCACCAGCCTCGAATTCTACGACTACCAGGCCAAATACGCCGCTGGTGGTTCGCGCCATATCGTGCCGGCGCCGATCCCGGATCATGTCGCGGCCGAAGCGATGAAGTTCGCCGAGATGGCGCATGCGGCGCTCGGCTGCCGCGGCGTGTCGCGCACCGATTTCCGCTACGACGATACCGACGGCAAGCATCGCCTTGTCGCGCTTGAGACCAACACCCAGCCGGGCATGACGCCGACCTCGCTGGTCCACGAACAGGCAGCCCTCAAGGGCATTAGCTATCGCGCCCTGTGCCTATGGTTCGTGGAGGATGCTTCGTGCGACCGGTGAGCAAGGAACGCCCATCTGAACGTACGCGCGGCCGTTCGAGCCGCAGCCCGGCGCGCGGCATCACCCGCGGACGCCAGGAAGCGCCGCGTCGTGCCAAGCGCTCGCCCGGTTTCTTGTCGGCGGTGGGCGGCTTCTTTGCCTCGATATTCAGCCCGCGCCATCCGATGGTGCTGCTGACGATTGTGGTGGTCGTGCTTGCCGTTACGGCGGCAATCATCACCGGCGGCGCGATCCCGCGCACGCTGCACAAGACCGATATGGCCGCGAACAAGCTGGTCGATCATGCCGGTTTCGGGGTCGGGCAAGTGCATCTGTCGGGTAACGCGCGCACTAAGCCGGACGAGATCACGGGCGCGCTCGGCATCAAGGCCGGCCAGTCGATCTTCGCGATCAATCTGGCAAAGGCGCGGGCACGGCTCCTGACGCTGCCCTGGGTGGCCGACGCCGAAATTCATCGCCGCTATCCCGACGACGTCAGCGTTCTGCTCGTCGAGCGGGTTCCTTATGCGCGCTGGCAGACGCCCAACGGCGTGGTGCTGGTCGAACGCAAGGGACGCGTCATCACCAGCGACGACACCAAGGAGTTCGACAAGCTGCCGCTGTTGCTTGGTGGCGGCGCTCCGGAACATGCCGATGGCTTCATCGAGGCGGTGTCGCATCACCGTGCCGTTGCTGCCCGCGTCAAGGCCTACCAATACCAATCGGGCCGGCGCTGGAATCTGCTGCTCGACAACGGCGTCGTTGTCAAATTGCCGGAGACCGGCTGGGACGTCCAGATCCGGGAACTCGACCGCTACATCGTCGAAGACGGCATCCTGGAGACCAACATCCGCGAAATCGATCTACGGCCGACTTCTCCTTTCTTCTTTGTCGTCAATCGCGACGGCAGTCAGACAAAGGAAAAGAAGCCGGAAACGGGGAGTGCAATCTGATGGGGGAAACGGTGCGATTGCGAGCCGGTGAAGGCATGCCGGCCTACCGCACGGGCCTGGTGGCGGTCCTCGACGTCGGCTCGACCAAAACGGTGTGCCTGATCGCGCGCTGCGAGCCGGGGCAGATCAAGGTGGTGGGTACCGCCTTGCGCGAGACCCGCGGCCTCAGGGCGGGAACGGTGATGGAGATGACCGCGGTCGAGGAATCGATCCGCGACTGCGTTGCCGCGGCCGAGAATATCGCCGACGCGCGCATCCAGAACGTGCTGCTGTCGGTCAATTGCGGTACGCCGGCCTCGATCACCGCGCGGGCGGTGATGGCGCTTGATGGCGCCGAAGTCACCGATGACATCCTGCGCCAGCTTTTGGCCGAGGGCCGCGCCCGCTGCCAGCTCGATGGCCATGTCGTGATCCAGTCGATGCCGACCTCCTATGTGGTCGACGAGTCGCTCGGCGTGCGCGATCCGTCCGGCATGGTGGGCCAGCGCATCGGCGTTTCGATGCATGCGGTGGCGGTAAAGCCGACCGCGCTCGCCAACCTCAGGCTCGCCGTCGAACGTTGTCACCTGAATGTCGCAGCGTCCCTCTTCGCGCCCTACGCCTCGGGCCTGTCGGTCCTGACCGACGACGAGAAACAGCTCGGCTGCACCATTCTCGACATGGGCGGCGGCTGCACCTCGATCGCGGTCTTCCTCGAGGGCCATCTCGTCCATGCCGACGTGGTGCCGATCGGCGGCCAGGCGGTGACCAATGATCTGGCGGTCATGCTGTCGTCGCCGGTGGCGGCGGCCGAACGCGCCAAGGTGCTCTACGGCGCCGCGCTCGGCGATCTCGAATCCGGTGCCGACGTCGTATCGGTGCCGCAAATGGGCGAAGAGAACGAAGAAGGCGACTTGCGCGTTCCCCGTTCGATGCTGACGCGGATCATCCAGGCCCGGCTCGAAGAGACGTTCGGCGAAGTGCAGAAGCATTTGCGCGAGTCCGGTTACGACGTTGCCGCAGGACGCCGTTTGGTCTTGACAGGTGGCGCGAGTCAGCTTGCGGGCGCGCGCGAACTTGCGGCCCGCGTCTTGAACAAGCAGGTCCGCGTCGGCCGTCCGCGGCCGCAGAGCGGAATGCCCGCATCTTCGGCAGGACCTGATTACGCAACGGCCATTGGTCTGCTGACGGCAGGCGCAACGATGCCGCCGGAGGTCTTGAATCCGGAACTTGCACTGCAACGAGAAGAAAATGGAACGAAAGGATGGCTCTCACGGTTGACCGGAGGGCTCATCGGATGATTCAACGATAAGAGCGTGATTCGCTCTGGGCTAATGGCGGCGGCAAGCGCGACCAGCCAAGGAGAGTAAAGATGTCGATCAGTTTCAAAGCGCCAGAACCGCAGGAACTTCGCCCCCGCATCACCGTCCTCGGCGTTGGCGGCGCCGGCGGCAATGCCGTCAACAATATGATTGCCTCCAAGCTGGAAGGCGTGGAGTTCGTGGTTGCCAACACCGATGCCCAGGCGCTGGCCGGCTCCAAAGCCGAACGCCGCGTCCAACTCGGCGCCCACGTCACCGAAGGCCAGGGCGCCGGCGCGCAGCCCGATATCGGTCGTGCCGCTGCCGAAGAGACGCTCGATGAGATCATGGAGCACCTGCGCGAGTCGCACATGGTGTTCATCACCGCCGGCATGGGCGGCGGCACCGGCACCGGCGCGGCTCCGGTCATCGCCCGCGCGGTGCGTGAGGCCGGCATCCTCACCGTCGGCGTGGTCACCAAGCCGTTCGCCTTCGAGGGCGAGCGCCGCATGCGGATTGCCGAGAAGGGTATCGCCGAGCTGCAGCAGTTCGTTCACACCCTGATCGTCATCCCGAACCAGAACCTGTTCCGCGTCGCCAACGACCGCACCACCTTCGCCCAGGCCTTCGGCATGGCCGATGATGTGCTGCATGCTGGTGTCCGCGGTGTTACCGATCTGATCGTTAGTCCCGGCCTGATCAACCTCGACTTTGCCGACATCAAGTCGGTGATCACCGAGATGGGCAAGGCGATGATGGGCACCGGCGAAGCCGAGGGCGAAGATCGCGCCCAGAAGGCCGCCGACATGGCCATCTCCAACCCGCTGCTCGACGACGTCTCGATGAAGGGCGCCCGCGGCGTCCTGATCAACATCACCGGTGGTCCGGACCTCGGCCTGTTCGAAGTCGAAGCCGCCGCCAACCGCATCCGTGCCGAGGTCGACGCCGACGCCAACATCATTTTCGGCAACACCATCCTCGACGACATGGAAGGCCGCATTCGCGTCAGCGTGGTGGCGACCGGCATCGAAGCCGCCGAAATGCGGGTGGGCAAGAACATCGAACAGTTCCCGGCCCGCAACAAGCCGCGTCCGATCGACATGCTGAAGGCCGCCGCCGCCACCGTGCAAAAGCCGGTTGCGCCTCCTCCTCCTCCTCCTCCGGCTCCGCAGCCGGTGGTCACCGCGTCGAGCAATCAGGTGCATCGCCGCATCGAAAACCTCGAAGCCGGTTTCACCCCGACGCCGCATAGCACGGCCGAAGCCATGATCCTCGGCAACAACGATCTGCCGCCGGCCGAGCCGCCAGCCCCGCCGCCGCCGCCGCGCCCGATGGCGGAAGACGTCATCCCGGTCCGTCAGGAACCGGAGCGCAAGCGCCGTGGCATTTTCGGTTGGGGCCGCAAGGAAGAACGGCAGGTCGAACCCGCGCCGCGCATCCAGCCGCAGCCGGTTCAGCATCATCAGCCGGCGCCGCAGCCGCGCGCCTTGGCGCAGGCGGAGCCGATCCGTACCGCGCCGCAGCCGCAGCAGCCCGCCGCGCCGCAGGGTACCGACCTGTTCGGCGACCAGAAGAGCGGCGATCAGTTCGAAATCCCGGCCTTTCTGCGCCGCCAGACGAACTAAGCCGTTGCGCATAGACTGAGACAGGGGCGCGTTCTTCGGGACGCGCCCTTTTTCGTAGGACGCCGCCGATGACCAGCCTTACGCCCGGAAGCGTGCCGCAGCCGGTGGTGCTAGAAGGACGGAGCGTTCGCGTCCGCCCCTTGGTGGTCGCCAGCGATGCGGGGCCATTGTTCGAGGCCCTCAGACCCGATATCGAGCGCACGTACCAGTTCCTCCAGACGGCGGCACCATCCGATCCCGGCGTGCTTGCTGCGCAACTTGCGGATTGGCAGGCGCGTCCCGCCACGCTGCAATTCCTGTTCGAGGACAAGAGCGGCCGTCCGGCCGGAACCGCCAGCTTCATGCGCATCGCGCCCGAGCACCGGGTGCTCGAAGTCGGGTTCGTGGTGACGGCGCCGTGGGCGCAACGCTCGACGCTGGCGACCGAAGCGCATTACCTCCTGGCGCGGCATGTTTTCGAGGACCTCGGCTACCGCCGTTACGAATGGAAATGCGACGCCCGCAATCTGCGCTCCAGGAAGGCGGCGGAACGGTTCGGCTTCGTTTATGAGGGGCTGTTTCGCGCCCACATGATCGTCAAAGGGGAAGGCCGCGACACGGCCTGGTTCGCGATGATCGGCACCGAATGGCCGACGGTGAAAGCGGGCTTCGAACGCTGGCTGGCACCCTCCAATTTCGATGCCGCAGGCCGCCAGCGCCAAAGCCTCGCCGCGTTGCGCTAAAAAAGAGGCGAATACGTATGCACCGGCTCGCACAAGGCCCTGCGTCCGCGTAACAATCGCCCGCAAAACCGGCACCGCGAACGCGCGGGCCCGAGATACGGGAGGATTGGATGAAACGCATCCTGACGGCGCTCGCCTTGGCGTTGGCTTTGGTTCCGGCGCAGGCCGATCCGGGGGCGGAGATCGCGTCGCCCGGCAAAGTGCTGGCGGTGCAGGTTCAGATCGATGGCGACGGGCGTCCGACCTATTCGGTGACGCGGGGCGGCAAGACGGTGATCGAGCCTTCGCGGCTCGGTTTTCTCCTCACCGATCAGCCCAAGCTGGAGCGCAATTTCAAGTTTGATGGTGTCGAGACCGGTGCGCACGACGACACCTGGGAGCAGCCGTGGGGCGAGTGGCGCTTCATCCGCAATCAGTACAACGAGCTTCGTGTCCATCTGAAAGAGAAGATCGCGCCCGCGCGCAAGCTCGACATCGTGTTCCGCGTCTATGATGACGGCGTCGGCTTCCGCTACGAGTTCCCCGATCAGGCGCAACTCAAGATCGTCAATATCGGCGAGGAGTTGACCGAATTCGCGGTCGCCGATCCGGCCGAAGCGTGGTGGGAAGTCGGCGGCGAATGGAACCGCTACGAGCAGCTTTACCAGCACACCCGGCTCGATCAGGTTTCGCAGGCGCATACGCCGCTCACCATTAAGACCGACAAGGGGCTCTACATCGCGTTCCACGAAGCGGCACTGGTCGATTATTCCGCCATGTGGTTGCGCCGGGTCGATGGTCAGCGCTTGAAGACGGTGCTGTCGCCGTCGTCGCAACACGCCGCCAAGGTGCTGCGCACCGCGCCGTTCCCCTCGCCGTGGCGCACGCTGATCATCGCCGACAGCGCGCCCGGTTTGTACATGTCGCACCTCGAACTGAACCTCAACGAGCCCGCCAAGGTCGATGTGTCGTGGTTCAAGCCCTACAAATACGCCGGCATCTGGTGGGGCATGCATCTCGGTCTCGAGACCTGGGGTTCGGGGCCGCATCACGGCGCCACCACCGCGAACACCAAGCGCATGATCGATTTCGCCGCCGCCAACGGCTTCAAGGAAGTGCTGGTGGAAGGCTGGAATTATTCCTGGGACGACGACTGGTTCGCCAACGGCCACGACCTATCCTACACGCGCGCTTATCCCGATTTCGACATCAAGGCGCTGGCGGCCTATGCCAAGGCGAAGGGCGTCAAGATCATCGGCCATCACGAGACGTTCGGAAAAGTCGACAATTATGAAGCCCAGCTTCCCGCAGCGCTCGATCTCTTGGCCGGGCTCGGCTACGACTCGATCAAGACGGGCTATGTCGCCGATGCCGGTGGCCTGCGCGTCAAAGGTGCCGACGGCAAAACTTATTACGAATACCACGACAGCCAAGCCTCGGCCGTGCATCATTTGAAAGTGGTGACGGAAGCGGCGCAGCACCATATCGGCGTTGTCGATCACGAGCCGATCAAGGACACCGGTCTGCGCCGCACCTATCCCAACTGGGTGTCGCGCGAAGGCGCCCGCGGCCAGGAATACAATGCTTGGGGCAATCCGCCCAATCCGCCGAACCATGAATCCTTGCTGGTCTTCACCCGCATGCTGGCCGGTCCATTCGATTTCACGCCGGGTGTGTTGAGCCTCACCGGCAAGGGCGGCCAGAAAATCCAGAACACGGTCACGCATCAGCTGGCCGATTACATCGTGCTTTACAGCCCGGTGCAGATGGTTGCCGACCTGCCGGAGAACTATGCGAAATATCCGGGGCCGTTCCAGTTCATCAAGGAGGTGCCGACCGATTGGCAGGATACGCGGGTGCTGGCGGGCGAGCCGGGCGAGTATGCCGTGATCGCGCGCAAGGATCGCAATTCCAACAACTGGTATCTCGGCGCGGTCGGCGACAACACCAAGCGCAGCATCACGGTGAAGATCGACTTCCTCGACAACAAGCATGGCTGGGTCGCCGAAACCTATCTCGATGCCAAGGATGCCGATTGGGAAACCAACCCGCACGCGATCGATATTGCCAAGCGTGCGGTGAAGCCGGGTGAAACCCTGACGCTGAACCTCGCCCGCGGCGGCGGTGCCGCGATCCGGTTTGTGGCGAAGTAGGGAGAGGCACATGTTGAAGCGCCGTTTGCTGCTCGCAACTGCTTTCGTCTTCGCGCTGGCTCCGTTCGCCTCCGCCGATGTCGTCCATCCCGGCTGGTCGAAGAACGCCACCATCTACGAAGTGAATGTGCGCCAGTATTCGCCCGACAGTGCGCTCTCAGCGGTGACGAAAGATCTGCCGCGGCTGAAGACGCTAGGCATCGATATCGTCTGGCTGATGCCGATCTATCCCATCGGCAAGGAGCACAGGAAAGGCCCGCTCGGCAGCTACTATTCGGTTGCCGACTACAAGGCGGTCAATCCTGAGTTCGGCACCATGGACGATCTTCGCAAGCTGGTCGCCCGCGCGCATGGGCTCGGCATGAAGGTCATTCTCGATTGGGTGCCCAATCACACCGCCTGGGATAATCCCTGGGTCAAACAGCATCCCGAATGGTACCTGAAGGACGAGAGCGGCAAGATCGGTCCGGTCACGTTCGGATCCGGCGCCGACAAGCAGGTGTGGGAAGACGTCGTCGGTCTCGATTACAAAAATCCGGCGCTGCGGGCGGCGATGATCGACGCGATGGCGTTCTGGATCAAAACCGCCGATGTTGACGGCTTCCGCGAGGATGTCGCCACCAATGTGCCGGTCGATTTCTGGAACGAAGCACGGGCGCAGCTCGACAAGATCAAGCCGGTCTTCATGCTGGCCGAGTCCGACAAGCCGGAGCTGCAGCAAGACGCGTTCGACATGACCTATGGCTGGGATTTCTACCATACCCTGGTCGCGTCGGCGAAAACCGGTGATGCCGATCTGTTGCGCGCCTTCTTCGCCCATACGCCCAGGACCTATCCGCCGGGATCGTACCGGATGGAATTCACCTCCGACCACGACGAGAATTCCTGGGCCGGCTCCGACCCCGAACTCTATGGCAAGGCGTTCAAGCCCTATGCGGTGATCGCGGCGACGGTGCCGGGCATGCCGCTGGTTTATTCGGGCCAGGAATCCGTGCTCGACAAGCGGCTCAAGTTTTTCGAAAAAGATCCGATTGTCTGGAAAGATTATCCGCTGACGGACTTTTATCGCAGCCTTCTCACTCTCAAGCACGACAGTCCGGCGCTGGCGAACGACAACGCGGCGATGGAGGTGCTCGATCCGCACAACGCGCACGTCTTCGCCTTCACGCGGACGGGCGCGCATCAGCGCGTGATGGTGATTGCGAACCTGTCGGGCAAGCCGCAAGCGGTCAAGGTCACGGGTCAGCCGATGACGCTCAAGCCGTACGACTACAAGATTATTCAAAAGTAGAGGTGGTCGCTAACCGAAGATTAGGGCGGTTAGGATCAGGCCCATCACGGCGAGCGAGGCGACCGACAGAAGCGGACCGGCATGGGCGACCGACCAGGACACCGCGGCCCCGCGACGGCCGTTGCGCTCTTCGAGCTCCATCGCCAGCCAATCTTCGGTCTCGGCTGCGGTGCAAACGATGCTGGTCGCGTGTTCCTGGGACATGCTGGCCTCCACCGCGCCAGATTGACCGCGGGGTCGTTAGCGTGGGGTTAGTATCGCCGGGGAAATTGCGCAGGCTAGGGCATTTTCCTACCACCGTTGCCGGAATACCGCGGGTGCCCGGCGCGAACCGGCGCGGCGTTCGACCAGACCTTGTCAGTCCGCCTGCGGAGCGCGGGAATTGAGCCGCTGTATGACCGCCTGGCGCTCCTTCGACAGCTTCGACACCGCGGCGGCGTGCGCCCGGAAGCGGGCGGCATCGCGGTCACCGTAAAACGCCATGTCGAAGCCGCGGGCGCCCCAGCCGGATTTGGCGGCGGCGAGATCGTCGAGCATGCGGGTGTATTCGGCAATCAGATCGGCATCGATCTGGCGCTGGCGGGCCCGATCGCTTTCGGCGCTGTCGGCGAGCGCGCCAAGGACCGCTTGCCGGGCTTCCGCCGTCGCATTGAGGCTCGCGAGTGTCGTGCGGAACTTGGCCGCCGCGGCCGCATCGCGCGCTTGGCAGGACTGCTCGATGGCTTGGGTCTGCTTCAGCTTTTCGCGGGCGCGCGCGACACCGTTTGGCGACCCGATGCTGACCGGCCGCATGAATTTGGGAAAGCCGACTTGGTCCAACTCAGCTTGGCAGGCGTTGGCGTTCGCAGCCACTTCGGCGGTGTAGTCGCTCGACAGCATCCGCGGCGTCTGCCAGCGCGTATCGTCAAAGCTGTCGAACCCGGCCAGGCGGGCGAGGCGCGGCCCGAAATTCACGAGAATCACCGCCATGAGCAAAACCGGCAGGAGATTGAAGCCGACCCGCGTATTGCGCTGGATCAGGGCACAAACGCCGTAGGTCAGGGCCCACACGACGATGCACACCGCGATCTCGGCGCCCCAAAGATACATCTGCGGTGCCTGCCCGGCAGGGCCAACAGCGCGGCCGAGGTCTTCCAGTTCCAGGCGATAGAACCACGTGCCGTACACCGTCGCCGCGACGACGATCAGCATGATAATGACGCAAAGCCATTTGGCGCGGTGTTGTCTCACGGCAAGTCCCCCCGGACTGTTCGTCACCGCATTAGAGGCAGCGGCGGGGACCCTGGCAAGCCGCGGATGTGCGGGTTGGCAGAAACATCTTGGTATCATCCGTGATATGACGGCGGTTCTGACGTCTGTATGATCCAGCGTCCGTCACGAGTATGTGCCCGCCATGAGCTTCAGACGCACCATTGCCAAGGAAGTCGCCTGCGAAGGGATTGCCCTGCACGCCGGCACCCAGGTCCGCATGATCCTGGCCCCGGCGACGGCGGGTTCCGGGGTGGTGTTCCGGCGCATGGATCTGGGCGGCCTCGAGGTTCCGGCCCGCTATGACCGGGTGACCGAAACCACCCTCGGTACCACGCTTGAGAGCGGGCGGGCCTCCGTGGCGGTGGTCGAGCATCTGATGGCCGCGGTGGCGGGCGCCGGCATCGATGATCTGGTGGTCGAAGTCGATGGGCCGGAGCCGCCGGTGCTGGATGGCGACGCCCTGTCGTTTCTCGACCTGTTGGATGCGGCCGGGGTGCAGGAGCACGACACTCCCCTTCAGGCGCTGAAGGTCCTGCGCCGCGTGGAAGTGACGCACAAGGACGCCCGCGCCGCTTTGGTCCCGGCGCTCAGCCTGCAATTCACCTTCGAGATTACCTTCGCCTCAGCGGCGATCGGGCACCAGCAGTTCGCCTTTGACTGGTCGCCTGCGACATTCCGGCATGAGATTGCCCCGGCTCGCACCTTCGGCGACATCGCCCAGCTCGAGGCGCTCAAAAAGATGGACCGCGGCCACGGCGCCTCGCTACACAACACCCTGGCGATCGACGGCGACAAGGTGCTGAACGCCGACATCATGCGGTTTCCCGACGAATTCGTCCGCCACTAGATCCTCGATGCGGTCGGCGACCTCAGTCTGGCGGGGGCGCCGCTGATCGCCCGCTTCGAAGGCGTCAAGTCGGGCCACGCCCTCAACAACGCCCTGCTGCGGGCGGTTTTCTCCGATCCCGCCAATTACCGGCTCGTTGCGGCCGCTTAAATTACGACGCCGTAACCCCTGGCCCAGCTAACCGGTTAATGCAAAGGCGGTTTTGCCCTCTGGACCTTGCGTCGTTCGGGATGCGATAAGGCGTTCCGCATGCCCGTTTCTGGGCGTCTGAACTGGAACGCTTGTCCATGCAGCTTCTGTCGCGCGGTTTGGCCGCTGTGCTCGTCATCGGCGTTGGCATGTCCTTGTCGGGCTGCGCTTGGCTCGACCGTCAGACCGGCAAGACCGAGCAGCGCGATGCCGACTATCAGGAACGGCCGATCGAGCAGATCTATTCCGACGCCTGGAAGAAGCTGCGCAACAACGATTGGGCCGACGCCGCCAAGCAGTTCGCCGAAGTCGAGCGCCAGCATCCCTATTCGGTGTGGGCGCGCCGCGCCTCGCTGATGAGCGCCTATTGCTACTACCAGGCCAACAAATACACCGAAGCGGTGGCCGCCTCCGACAACTACATCTCGCTGCATCCCGGTTCGAAGGAAGTGGCGTATGCCTTCTATCTGAAGGCGGTGTCGCTCTATGAGCAGATCGTCGACGTCGAGCGTGACCAGACCAACACCGAGCAGGCGCTCGTCGCTTTGCAGGACGTGGTGCAGCGTTTCCCCGACACCGAATACGCCCGCGACGCCACCCTCAAGATCGACCTGACGCTGGACCATCTCGCCGGCAAACAGATGGAGGTCGGCCGCTACTATCTCTACAAGGGCGACTATATCGGCGCCATCAATCGCTTCCGCGTCGTAGTCGAGCAGTACCAGAAGACCACCCAGATCGGCGAAGCTCTCGAACGCCTGACCGAGGCCTATTACGCCCTCGGCCTGACCCGCGAAGCCCAGACCGCCGCCGCCATCCTCGGCCACAACTATCCCGGTTCGCCCTGGTACGAGGACGCCTACAACCTGCTTCAGAAAAAGCATCTGAAGCCGGAAGAGGACAAAGGCTCGTGGATTTCTCGGGCGTTCAGCCACGTACTGTAGGAAGTTTCCTCGCGTTTCGGCGCGACCGGGCTTGATCCTTCCGTTCTTCTGGTCACTATTCGTTCTGAAAGATTCTGGGTGAACGCGCGATGCTCGCTGCTCTCAGCGTGCGCGACATAGTCCTCATCGAAGCGGCGCGGCTCGAGTTCGCGGCCGGCCTCAATGTGCTGACCGGCGAGACCGGCGCAGGCAAATCGATCCTGCTCGATGCCTTGGGGCTGGCGGCAGGCGGGCGCGGCGGCGGGCGGGCGAGTGTGCGTCCGGGCGCGGCGCAAGGCTCGGCCACGGCGCTGTTCGAGCCGCCCAAGAAGCATCCCTCGCGCGGTCTTTTGGCCGACCAGTCGATCCCTTGCGACGGCGAGATCGTTTTGCGCCGGACCCTGTCGGCCGATGGGCGCACCCGCGCCTACGTCAACGACGAACCGGTCGGCGTGACCTTCCTCAAGGACCTCGGCGCGGCGCTGCTCGAAGTGCACGGCCAGTCTGACGACCGCGGCCTGTTCGATAACGCCACCCACCGGGCGCTGCTCGATGCCTTCGGCGGTCATGAGGCGCTGGCTCAGGAAGTGGCGAGTTCGTTCGCGGCCTACGACACCGCCCGCATCGCCGCCGAAGACTTGAAGCGCGCCCAGGCGGCGGCGGCGGCCGATGCCGATTACATCCGGCAGTCCGTCGAGGAATTGTCCGCCCTCGATCCCGAACCGGGCGAAGAGGAAACGCTGGCCGCCGAACGGGCGCTGTTGATGAATGCCGCCCGCATTGCCGAAGATGTTTCCGCAGCGTCCGATCTTCTTTCGGGTGAGCGCGGCGCCGAGAGCGCACTGGCGGGCGCCCTGAAACGGCTGAGCCGGATGAGCGAGGAAGCGCGCCACGCCGCCTCCGCCGCCGAGACGGTGCTGGAGCAGGCATTTGCCCTCGCCGAAGAAGGCCGGCGCGAACTTGATGCCCTGCTGTCGCGGCTCGAAGTCGATGCCGGGGCGCTGGACAAAAAGGAAGAGCGCCTGTTTGCCCTTCGCGCCGCGGCCCGCAAGTATTCGGTCAAACCCGACGGCCTGCCGGTGGTGCTGGCGGATTTCCGCGACAAGCTCGATGCCCTCGATCTTTCCGGCGGCAAGCTGAAAGAAGCCGAAGCCGCCGCGCTGTATGCCCGCGCCCAGTTCATGGCGAGTGCGATGCGTCTGTCCGATGCGCGCAAGGCCGCCGCCCGCGATCTCGAAAAGGCGGTCGAAAGCGAACTGAAGCCACTGAAACTCGGCCACGCCAAGTTCCGCGTGGCGTTCGTCGAATGCGATCCGACCGCGCAAGGCCTGGAGCGCGTCGCGTTCGAAGTCGCGACGGTGGAAGGCGCCCCGTTCGGGCCGCTGGCCAAGATCGCGTCCGGCGGCGAGCTGGCGCGCTTCTCGCTCGCCATCAAAGTAGCGCTGGCCGAAGCCGCGCCGCCGGCTGTGCTGGTGTTCGACGAAGTCGATCGCGGCGTCGGCGGTGCCGTCGCCGATGCGGTGGGCTTGCGCTTGCAGAAGCTGTCGCAGACGACGCAAGTGCTGCTCGTCACCCACAGCCCGCAAGTTGCCGCCAGGGCGGAACGTCATTTCCGCATCAGCCGCAAGGGTTCCAAAACCACCATCGAGCAGCTCGACGGCGAAGAACGGCTTGAAGAAGTCGCGCGCATGTTGTCCGGTGCGGAAGTGACGGCCGAAGCGCGCGCCGCCGCGAAACGCTTGATCGCCGAAGCCGCGCCGAAGAAACCGCGGAAAAGCCGGGTATGAGTAAGAAGAAAGAAATCGCGCCGGGCCACGATCTGTTCGCGGCGGCAACGGCGGCCATCGCCGTCGATAAGCTGACCGAGAAGGATGCCGCGGCCGAACTCGAACGGCTGGCAGGCGAAATCGCCGAGCACGACCGGCGCTATCACGGCGAAGACGCGCCGACGATTTCCGATGCCGAATACGATGCGCTGCGCCTCAGGAACAACGCCATCGAAGCGCGCTTCCCGAAGCTGATCCGTCCCGACAGCCCGTCGCATCGCGTCGGCGCCAAGGCGAGCGAGAAATTCGCCAAAGTCGTGCACGCGCGGCCGATGCTGTCGCTCGATAACGCCTTTGCCGACGAGGACGTCACCGATTTCGTCGCCCGCATCCGCCGCTTTCTCGGGCTTGGCGATGATGTGCCGCTCACCTTCACCTGCGAGCCCAAGATCGACGGGTTGTCGGCGTCGCTGCGCTACGAGAATGGCGTCTTGGTGCAGGCTGCGACCCGCGGCGACGGCACCGAGGGCGAAGACATCACCGCCAATGTGCGGACCATCACCGACATTCCGCTGCGCCTCAAAGGCAAGGCGCCGGCCGTGCTGGAAGTGCGCGGCGAGGTCTATATGACCCACAAGGAATTCGAGCGCATCGTCGCCGAGCAGGAGGCCGAGAACCGTGAGCGTGCGGAGAAAGGCAAGAAGGAGTTGCCGGTCTATGCCAATCCGCGCAATTCCGCTGCCGGCTCGCTGCGCCAGCTCGATCCCGCGGTCACCGCCTCGCGCAAGCTCAATTTCTTCGCGTATGCTTGGGGCGAGGCGTCGGACATGCCGGCCGATACGCAATCCGGCATGCTGTCGGCATTCAAGAACTTCGGCTTCGTGGTCAATCCGCTGATCCGGCAGGCCGCAACGGTGGAGGAGATCCTCGCGTTCTATCGCGAGATCGGCGAGAAGCGCGCCTTGTTGCCGTATGACATCGACGGCGTCGTCTACAAGATCGACAGCCTCGAACTGCAGCAGCGCCTCGGTTTCATCTCGCGCTCGCCGCGCTGGGCCATCGCCCACAAATTCCCCGCCGAGCAGGCCGAAACGACTGTCGAGGATATCGACATTCAGGTCGGGCGTACCGGCAAGCTGACGCCGGTGGCGAAACTGAAGCCGGTCACGGTCGGCGGCGTGGTGGTGCAGAACGCAACGCTGCACAATCAGGATTACATCGCCAAGCTCGATGTGCGGATCGGCGACACGGTTGTGATCCAGCGCGCCGGCGACGTCATTCCGCAGGTCGTGCGTGTGGTCGAGGACAAGCGGCCGAAGGCCTCGAAGCCGTACAAGTTCCCCGACAAATGCCCGGTGTGCGGTTCGCATGCGGTGCGCGAAGTCGATGAGAAGACCGGCAAGGAAGATGTTGATCGCCGCTGCACCGGCGGCCTCATCTGCCCGGCCCAGGCGGTGGAACGCTTGCGCCATTTCGTCAGCCGCGATTGCTTCGACATCGAAGGTATGGGCGAGAAAGCGATCCAGTCTTTCTTCGAAGACGGGCTGATCAAGGAACCGGCTGATATTTTCCAGCTCTCCCAGAAACACGCCGAGGCATTGCTCGAACGCGAAGGTTGGGGCGAGCAGAGTGTCAAGAAACTGTTCGAGGCCATCGATGCGCGACGGCAGATCCCGCTCGACCGTTTCATCAACGCCCTCGGCATCCGTCATGTCGGCGAGACCACGGCGAAACTCTTGGCGCGGCATTTCCATACCCTGCTCGCCTTCTATGAAGGGCTGAACAGCAAGACCGCCACCACGGATCTGCAGGCAATCGACGGCATCGGCGAGACCGTCGCCAAAGCGATCAAGGATTTCTACGACGAGCCGCGCAATCTTGCGGCGTTGTTCCGCCTGGCACGGGAATTGACGGTACTGGACGTGGCCGCGCCCGCAGCCTCCGGTTCGCCGGTCGCGGGCAAGACGGTGGTGTTCACTGGTTCCCTCGAAAAGATGACCCGTCAGGAAGCCAAGGCGCGGGCGGAATCCCTCGGCGCCAAGGTGGCAAGTTCGGTGTCGAAGAAGACCGACATCGTTATCGCCGGTCCCGGCGCAGGCTCCAAACTCGCGGAGGCTGAGAAGCACGGCGTTCAAGTAATGAACGAAGATGAGTGGCTTGGTCTGATCGGCGGATGAGTATCATCGCCATCGACTTCGAAACCGCCAACGAGCAGCGCGCCTCCGCTTGTTCGGTGGGGCTCGCCTGGATCGATGGCGGTGCGGTGACCCGCGTCGAAGAGCGTCTGATCCGGCCGCGCGAGATGCGGTTTTCCGGCTTCAATATCGGCATTCACGGCATCCATCCCGAGGACGTCGAGGACGCGCCCGAGTTTCCGGCGGTGATGGAGGAATTCGCCGCCGATTTCGCCGGCGCTGTCATGATCGCCCACAACGCCGCGTTCGACATGAGCGTCTGGCGCGCCTCGCTCGATCTTTACGGCACCGCGTATCCGAGTTTCGATTATCTCTGCACCGTGAAGATGGCGCGCAAGGTCTGGCCCGATCTGCCGTCGCACAAGCTGAACGATCTCGGCCGGCATTTGTGCATCAGCTTCAACCACCACAACGCGGCCGAGGATGCGCGCGTCTGCGGCGAGGTTGCGCTGGCGATTGCTGCCGATCTCGGCGCGCCCGGCATCGAAGCGGTACCCGCGCTGATCGATATGATTCCAGGCAAGATCCACGCCGGCGGCTATCAGCCGTGCTCGTGCGGCGGCACGTCGTGGCGGCGGGTCAAACGACCCAGGTAACCGCGCTCTCGTCCATTTCGACCGGCACGACGTCGTACTTTTCCAGCACCGGCATGAAAATCGGGCCGAGCGTATTGGTCCACGCCGCGCCGCCGTAGAATTCGTTGGTCATCTTGGTGCGCGAGGTCGCATCGGGAAAGCCGCGCATCCAGAAGATTTTCTGCTCGTCTTCCGTCGAAGCCCACGGTCCGGCGCAGCGCACGCCGATGCGCTTCAGCTCGGCGAAGGTCGGTCCCTTCAAAGCTTCGAGAATGGCGGCGCGGTGCCCGCGCTTGATGGTGTAGGTGCGCATTTCGACGATCATGCTGTCCCCCTATGAGCGCGACCGGAAAAGTGTGAAGCGGTTTTCCGATAAGTCGCGCGACAATTAAAGAAGTGCTTTTGCCAAAATGGGCAGGCTTCTATCCATGCGGTAATCGACCGAGGAATGATTGTCGGGAAATTCCTCGTAAGTATGCGCCACACCCAGCGCATCGAGCCGCTTGTGCATCCGCCGCGCGCCGTAGACGAGATTGTATTGGTCCTCGTCGCCGCAATCGAGATAGAGCGTCTTCAATTGCTTGAGGCCTTCGCCGTGCGTTTCGACCAGCGTCAGCGGGTCCCATTTGACGAAGTTGGCCCAGCGTTCGGGAATGATCTCGCAGGTGTCGATCGTCACCGGCAGACGCACACCCATGAACGCGTTCGGATCGGGATCGTAGGTGGCGCACATGGCGAGGTCCATCAGCACATGGATATCGCCGTCGCGCACCTTCAGCGCCGTGGCGGTGAAGAAGGCCTGCAGCCACTTCTCGATCGAATTATCGGCTTTGGCGAGCGCGCGCAGCACGTTCGGCCAGTCAGCCGCGAACAACAGCTCGAATGCCTTGTCGCCGGAATGATCCGCCGCCGCCGACCAGAAATCTGGATGCAGCAGGGCATGCACCATGGCGCCGTAACCGCCCGAGCTTTTGCCGAAACAGCCGCGCTTGCCCGCACCGCCGCAACCGAACTCCTGCTCGATAGACGGCACCATTTCCTGCAAGAGGAAATCGTCCCAGCGGCCCATCGCGGCCGAGTTGATGTATTGATTGCCGCCGAGCTTGGTGCAGCAATCGGGCAGCGCCACCACCACCGGCGGCATGGCGCCGGTTGCGATCAGCCGGTCGAGTCGCTCCGGCAGATTCTCGCCGAAGCTTTTCCAGTTGGTGTGCGACGGTCCGCCGCCGGTGAAGCCGACGAGATCGACCAGCAGCGGCAGGCCACTCCCGTCATGGTTCGCCGGCACGTAGACGTCGATGCGCCGCTCGGTCGGCTCGCCGATCAGGTTGTCTTGCAGCACTGTGCTGTCGAGCCACAACGTCGCGACGGACCCGCGGGGAAAAGCCTCGCGCTGCATCAGATTGCCCGCGTCGCGTTGGCGAGCCACGCCTTGGTATCGGCATCGAGCAGCGGCGACAGCACCTCGCGCACGCGCGCATGATAGGCATTGAGCCAGCTCTTTTCCGCGTCGGTCATCAGCTTGGGTTCGATCAGGCGGATGTCGATCGGCGCCAGGGTGATGGTTTCGAACTCCATCATGCCGCGGTCGCCCGGCTCGGCGCAGCGCTGCGTCACGATCAGGTTCTCGATGCGGATGCCGTATTCGCCCGCCTTGTAGTAGCCGGGTTCGTTGGAGGTCACCATGCCGGGCTTCATCGGCTGCGGGATCGGGCGCTTGGAGATGTTCTGCGGTCCTTCATGCACCGACAGATACGCCCCGACGCCATGGCCGGTGCCGTGATCGAAATCGAGCCCGACTTCCCACAACGGCCGCCGCGCGAAGGCATCGAGCGCCTGTCCGGTGGTGCCGTCCGGGAACTTCACGGTGGCGAGCGCAATATGGCCCTTCAAGACGCGGGTGAAGCGGTCTTTCATTTCCGCAGTCGGCGTGCCGATGATGATGGTGCGGGTGATGTCGGTAGTGCCGTCGGGATACTGGCCGCCGGAATCGATGAGATAGATCTCGTTCAATTTCAGCGGCAGGTTCGACGACTGGGTCACGTGATAATGCGGGATCGCCGCATGTTCCGACGCCGCCGAAATGGAATCGAACGACAGGTCGGTCAAATGCTCCGACGCGCCGCGGAAGGCTTCGAGTTGCTGCGCCGCCTTGATCTCGTCGAGGCCGCCTTTGGGCGCTTCCTGGTCGAGCCAAGAGAGGAACTTCGCCATGGCAACGCCGTCGCGCACATGCGCCTTGCGGATGCCTTCGATCTCGACCGGGTTCTTGCACGCCTTGGCAAGCTGGCAAGGATCGGCAATCCGCTTGACCGATGCGCCGGCCTTTTCCAGTCGCGCGAAGATCGCCGACGCCGCGGTGTTGGGATCGACCGCGACCGTCTTGCCTTTTAGGGTTTCGAGCATCGGCGCGAAATCGGCGGGGGCATGGCGGCGCACGCTGTTGCCGAGATGCGCGTTCAGTTCCGGCGAAGTCTTGCGCTCGTCGATGAACCAGTCGGCGGTGCCGTCGCTGTGCAGGATCGCAAAGCTCAGCGCAAACGGGGTATGGGGAACGTCGTCGCCGCGGATGTTGAACAGCCAGGCGATCGAATCCGGCATGGTCTGCACCAGCGCGTCGGCGCCTTTGGCTTTGATCTCTTCGGCGATGCGGGTGCGCTTCTTCTCCGAGGTTTCGCCCGCCACATTGAAGGGTTGCACGATGGCCTTGGCGGTCGGCGGCTCGGGCTGATCGGCCCACACCGCATCGATCGGATTGGTGGGGCAGGCAACAAGGGTTGCGCCGGCTTTCGCGACACTCGCCGTCAGCGCTTCGATGGCGCCTTGGGTGTGCAGCCAGGGATCGAAACCGATCTTCATGCCTTTGGCGGCATTCTGCTCCAGCCACGCGCCGGGGCCTTCGGTCAAGAGATCGCGCGGTTCGATCAAAGCGAGGTCGATCTGACCCCGCACCATCAAGGTGTAGCGGCCGTCGACGAAGATCACCGCCTTGTCCTTCAGCACCACCGCGATGCCGGCCGAGCCAGTGAAGGCGGTGAGCCACGCGAGGCGCTCGGCGTGCTTTGGCACGTATTCGCCCTGATGCTCGTCGGAGCGCGGCACCAGAAAGCCGTCGAGCCCGCGGCGGGTCAGTTCCTCGCGCAGGAGTTTAAGGTGCGGCGCACAGGTCGCCGGATCGGAGATTTCGTCGAACGACTGGAAGATTTTTTTCATGGCGCCGCAGGTTACGGCTCGCGGGCGCCAGAATCCACCCTGTCGTTATGGCCGCGGGGCTTATGCCTTTTCGAGGATCAGCGCGCTCCAGCTGCCGTCGCGGCGGGTGTCGATCAGCTTGAGCCCGTGCGGGCGGTAGTAGCTGAGCACCTGGATTTCCTGCCAGTGCAACAGGCCCGACAGCACCAGCACGCCGCCTTTGGCGACGATGTGGGACACCGACGGCGCCAGCCGCATCAGCGGGCCGGCCAGGATGTTGGCGAGAATGAGATCATATGGCGCTAGGTTGCGCAGGATCGGATGCATCGGCCCGTCGGCGACGACCGCCTGGACCAGCGGACTGACGCCGTTGGCGACGGCGTTCTCGCGCGTCACTTCGATGGCAATCGGATCGATGTCGGAGGCGGTGACCGGCTGGTGCCACAGTTTCGCTGCGCCGATGGCGAGAAGTCCGGTGCCGCAGCCGATGTCGAGCACGTTGTTGAAGCGCCGGAGCTTGGCGAGCGCGCTCAGCACGCTGAGGCACAGCGCGGTGGTTTCGTGATGACCGGTGCCGAACGCCTGACCGGCTTCGATCTTCATCGGAATGACGCCGTGCGGCACCTTGCCGGCATCATGGGCGCCATAGACGAAGAAGCGTCCGGCGCGCACCGGCGGCAGGCCTTCCTGCGAAAGCTTGATCCAATCGGCATCGGGCAGAAGCTGCACATGCACGGCTTTGCCGACGATGCGGGAAAGAACGTCGCCGTCCGGCATCACGTCGTAGAGCGCTTCGACGACGCCGTTATCCTTGAACGGGTCCTCCTGGACCAGCACCGCCTGCGGGCTCGGCGGCGCCAGCTCCAACGCCGCCACGATATCGGGCGCATCGGATTTCTTGCAGGGAACGGAGGCTTTCCAGAGGGGGGGCTGCGTGCTCATGGGGCGGCATTTACGCCAGCGCCGCAATTTCCTCAAGCCGACTTGGCGCGCCAGAGCAGCCCACCGAGGACAGCGGCAACGACGAACAGGGCAGGAACATCGCCCGCCAAATGCCCGCTATGATCCATGCCGCCGGTGGTGCCGAAGGACTGCTGCGTCATGATGGCCGCGTGAACGAGGCTCGAAATCACGGTGAACCAGATCAGGCTCTGGTGCGCGAGCGGTTCGCGTGCAGCGCGAATGAGAAACACGCCGAGGGTCGCGTAGAGCCCGACGATCATCATGAAATAGTCGGACTCGTAGGGCGCGCCGTGATGCCAGATCCAGCCCGACGGCCACACCACTGCAATCGGGTAAAACAGAAGGCAGGCGACGCCGAACACAACCAATGCAATCCGGAGCAGGGACAAGGCGTTCATGACAGGACCCTTATCGATGGAGCGGCGCGTTACGAACCTTTGTTCAACAGAGAGACGTGTTGCCCGATCAGGGCCGGGGCGCCGATCAATGCGACGGGCGAAGCCGCGCCATCATAGCGCTGGGTGAAAACGAACGCATCTCCCGCGCCCGGCTCGCCGGCGATGACGAGAATGGCATCGAACGGCGTACCTTCGACGGTGACGGTACCGTCATAGGCTAAAGCATAGGTCTCGGTCGTGTCGGGATCGCGGGCGAGAAACGCCGCGGCTTGTTCCACCACATTGTCGTTCGCCGCGAGCGCGCGGAAATAGCAATAGCCGCCGCTCTCGATCAGTACGAACGGCGCGACGTCGGGCGTGCCCTGCCGCGCCGCCAAGGCCTGCTCCAACGCCACCAGCGCGAGATCGGAAATGGCTTCGGAGATGGTGAGGTCGTCGTCAGCGGATTGCATTGGTATGTGTCAAAGGAATTATTGCTCTCAATAGAGGGGGAAATGATGCGGTGAGCTACAGACCGCTTCAGCCTATTTGTTGCGTTGCAAAATGAGCCATTACAGATGGCCTATATATGTGGTGGTGCCTTGACCGGGGCGGGAATCGGAAATTCGGGGTCGTCGAAATATCGTCTGGCAATTGGGCCAAATTGGTTCGTTACTTCGAGAGCCAAGTCAAAGACGTCCTTTACGTGCACACGGACCTGTTCGGCTAAATCGTTAACTGCCGCTATATGCGGCGCAAGTTGCCGCTTTTCTTGTTCGGTTAGGTGCACCATTCCAAACAGCCCATCCATCTGTTGCGGTGTTAACATGGCAAGTAGTTTGTCTCGTTCCTGCCTATATGCATCTAGTCCCGATTCCAGCGAGTTGAAGCGGGAAAGGAGGAGTATGAACTTCGATACAAATCTGAATTCTCTCGCCCGCATAAACGCGATCATGTCATCTACATCGAACGGAATGTTAGTCGATCCGCCCACGAAAGATTTCATCGCAGACCACAATTGGAAGTGTTCTCCTAACTTGGCCTTCCCATCCTTGATGCATTGTTCAATTCCCTGGTGATAGCCGGCGACAGCGTTTGTAAGTTGGATGAGCTTTGTTTCGGCCCTCAGCGTAGCTGCTTCTTCCGACGAGCGTAGCTCTGCCTTAAGTGACTTTCGGCTTTCGGTTGCAGTCTGTTTGGCGATTATGTACGCAATCACTGCGCCAATGATTGCGCCGACTATGGTTGATGCAGCAGTGCTGCCAATTGTCCACCAATCAGGCGAAGTCAAGTTAGCTATCAAGCGAACGTCAACCGGCGTGGCCATTGTCCCCATCCCTTTTAGGCTCTGAGTGGAGGCTCAAAAAAACAGTGCCCGAGCCCCTCACCCCCTCGTCACGAACTGATCGATCACTTTCTTCTCGCCAGCCTTATCGAAATTCACCGTCAGCTTGTTGCCTTCAACGCCGGTGACGCGGCCGTAGCCGAATTTCTGGTGGAAGACGCGGTCGCCGCGGGAATATTGCGAGGCGCCGGGATCGCTGGTTTGCACGCTCCAGGCTTGCGCTTCGATCAGCGGCGGGCGGGTGCGGCGATAGCCGGATTCTTTGTTGGCCTGGGCGCGCTTCCAGCCGGGGCTTTCATAGGTCGAAGCGAAGCCGCTCATGTTGTCGCGGAAACCGGCATTGCCGCCATAGAAGCCTTCGTCGACCGTGGTCTCGACATGCTCTTCCGGCAGTTCGTTGATGAAGCGGCTGGGGAGCGCGCTTTGCCAACTGCCGTGGACTCGCCGGTTGGCGGCGAAGAAAATCCGCGCCCGCTTCTTGGCGCGCGTCAGGCCGACATACGCAAGCCGGCGTTCTTCTTCGAGACCGGCAAGCCCGTTCTCGTCCATGGTGCGCTGGCTCGGGAACAAGCCTTCTTCCCAGCCGGGCAGGAACACAGTGTCGAATTCGAGCCCCTTGGCGGCGTGCAGGGTCATCAGGTTCAGTTTGTCGTCGGTCTCGTTCTGCTCGACATCCATCACCAGCTGGACGTGCTCGAGGAACCCGGCGAGGGACTCGAACTGCTCCATCGAGCGCACCAGTTCCTTCAGGTTGTCGAGCCGCCCCGGCGCTTCTGCCGATTTGTCGGCCTTCAGCATGTCGGTGTAGCCGGACTCGTCCAAAATCATTTCGGCGACTTCGGTGTGCGGCAGATGACGGGAAACATCGCTCCAGCGCGCGAAATTGCCGGCGAGTTCGCTTAACGCCTTCTTCGCCTTGGGCGGCAGTTCGTCGGTCTCGATGATTTCGCGTGCTGCCGAAAGCAGCGGCAGATGGCGACCGCGGGCGAAGGCGTGCAGCGTCTGCACGCTGGCATCGCCGATGCCGCGCTTGGGCTTGTTGACGATGCGCTCGAAGGCGAGGTCGTCGTCGGGCTGGGCGGTGAGGCGCAAATACGCCATGGCATCGCGGATTTCGGCGCGTTCATAAAACCGCGGGCCGCCGATGACGCGATAGGGAAGTCCCAGCGCGATGAAGCGATCTTCGAATTCGCGCATCTGGAACGAGGCGCGCACCAGAATGGCCATGTTGGAATAGGGATGGCCTTGGCGATGCAGATCCTCGGCGGTGGCGGAGACGTTGCGCGCTTCTTCCTCGCCGTCCCACACGCCTTGCACTTTGATCTTCTCGCCGGGATCGCCTTCGGTCCACAGTGTCTTGCCGAGGCGGCCTTTGTTGGCTTCGATCAGCCCCGAAGCGGCGCCCAAAATCGACGGTGTCGAGCGGTAATTGCGCTCCAGGCGGATCACTTTGGCGCCGGGAAAATCGCGTTCGAAGCGCAGGATGTTTTCGACTTCGGCGCCGCGCCAGGCATAGATCGATTGGTCGTCGTCGCCGACCACGCAGACATTATGCGTCGTGCCGCCGCCCAAAAGCTTCAGCCACAGATACTGCACCACATTGGTGTCCTGGTACTCGTCGACCAGGATGTAGCGGAAGCGGTCGCGGTAATCGGCGAGCACATCGGGATGATCGCGCAAGATCGACAGGGTATCGAGCAGCAGGTCGCCGAAATCGCAAGCATTAAGCGACTTCAGCCGCTCCTGATACATCGCATAAAGC
Organism: Alphaproteobacteria bacterium; assembly: GCA_023259375.1. Classification (GTDB taxonomy): domain Bacteria; phylum Pseudomonadota; class Alphaproteobacteria; order Micropepsales; family Micropepsaceae; genus Rhizomicrobium. The sequence continues at coordinate 42,836 of JAHFQC010000007.1, read as the reverse complement.
GTGCGGCCTTTGCCGTTGGCAAAGCCGTGCGCTTCGCCATCGGGCACATCGTCGGGGCGCAGGCCGCGGTTCTTCCAGCCGTCGATCATGGCGGCGAGGGTGCGGGCCGGCCAGCGCTTCTCGTCGATGTTCTCGGCTTCGAGCAGCTGCTTCATCAGCCGGATCTGGTCGTCGGTATCGATGATGGTGAAGTTGGACTTGCGCCCCACCAGTTCGGCATGACGGCGCAGCATGCGGGCGCCGATCGAGTGGAATGTCCCCAGCCATTGCATGCCTTCGACCACGCCGCCGATCAGCGCGCCGATGCGCTCTTTCATCTCGCGCGCGGCCTTGTTGGTGAAGGTCACCGCCAAGATCTGCGACGGCCACGCCTTGCGCATGTAAAGAATGTGGGCGAGGCGCGTCGTCAGCACGCGCGTCTTGCCGGTTCCGGCGCCGGCCAGCACCAGAACGGGCCCGTCGGTGGTCTCGACCGCTTCGCGCTGTTCCTTGTTGAGGCCCTTGAGGTAGGGGGGCTCGGCCGCCGGCGCAGGCGTTGAGGGTTCATGCCCGAATGCGGAATCGAGCGGGTCTTCGTAATTGCCGATCATGATTCCGGAGTTCTAGCAGGGGCGGCGCGAAAGTTCACGTGTTGTTCTTGCCCCAGCCGGAACCGGGTCTACTCGTCCAGCTTGTGGCCTTCCAGCCGCCGGTCGGAGTGGGCGGCCATGACCTTGGCCTTGGTATGGGCGCTCTTGGCGATGCCGTGCTTGGCCCGATTGGCTTCAGCGACGACTTCCTTCTCGTGGCGCGCTTTGACCTTGCGCGCTTGGCGGAGATTGACGACGTTGCTCATGCTCACAATTCCATGGCCCGTTTGAACGCCGGCCGCGCGGTGATGCGGTCAGTATACGCCTTCAGGACCGGCGTTTCATTCATCACCTTGAACATCGTGAGATAGTAAACCGTCCCGCCGGTGATGATGTCCGCGGCCGAGAAGCGGCCCCCGACCAGGTATTCGCGGCTCGCCAACGTCTGGTTGAGAAGCGCTTCGACCTCGTCGGCGGGGGCCCAGCCCATGGCCCCGGGAACATGGGTCACATTAAGCCGGCGCATCATCAGGGAGGGCTCGATCACCCCCGGCCGGTAGGCAAGCCAGGAGAGATATTCGCCGCGGTCCGGATCGCCGACCTTGGGTCCCAGCCCTTTTTCCGGGAAGAGGTCGGTCAAATAGAGCGCGATGGCGGCGGTTTCGAAGACGTGATGGCCGTCGTGGTCGAGCGCCGGCACCTTGCCGTGCGGATGGGGATTGTGCGGATCGCGCGTCCCGCTGCCGTCGGCGCGGCGGATATCGACCACCCGCGTCTCATAGGGCACGCCGAGTTCCTCGAGCAGCCACACGATGGAATTCGAGCGCGACTTGGGCGCGTGATACAGCGTCAGCATGGCGGTCTCTCCAATAGGGTGGGGAGAGGCTAGGGCGCCCGTTTTGCCGCAGCAAGCGCGTGAATGCGCAGGGCGCTCGCCAGCGGACGCATACCTCTCGCAGCGTCAATCTCTCCGACCAGGGCGGCGAGGCTTTTGCCGGCGCCGCGCGCGTCGGCCTCCAGCACCGTCCAGAATTCGCCTTCGAGAGCGACGGAAGTGCGGTGGCGCGACAGCGAGAAGGATCGTTTTTTCAGCATGGCGATTCCCAGGACTGACACTAGCACGCCGAACGCGATTTCACGCTTCCCTTCCGCTGCGGTGCCCCGGCTAGGGTCCGGCCGCATTTTCGGTTGGGAAGACATGCGTAAAGGGTTGTTCGGAATCCTGGTGGCGATGGTGACGGTTCCCGCGCATGCGGCGGACGCCGATACGGTCTGCGCCACGCTCTATACCTATCTGGCCGATGGCGCCCGGCTCAACGGCGCTTCGGGCTCGACCTTCGAAATGGGGGCGATCAAGGCGGAACAGGCTCACATCCTGCGCAATCCCACCGAAGATCCGGAGCGCTATACGCTCACCATCATCGACGGCGCCTCGATCATTCGCGACGGCTTGGCGCAAGGCGCGATCACCAACGGCACGGTGCAGCTTACCGCGGCGCGCTGCAACGCCCACTATTTCCCCGGCGAGGGGCAGCAGCTTTCGGTCCCCGACGATTGGTGGGCCGACCAGCGTTGATCAGGCTGCAATTCTTCTAAGCCACAGCAGCGGCCGTCCGTCGATGGCGGCGAGGCCCAGCGCGATCACCGCCATGCCGGCGAGATCGGTCGGCGCCACCGTTTCATGCAGAAACACGGTGCCGAGGAATAATCCGCTGACCGGAATGAGGAAGGTGACGAGCGAGATATAGGTCGCGCCCGCCTTGTTCAGGATGTGGAAGAAAATGAGATAAGCGAGCACGGTCGAGACCAGCGCGATCCCGAACAAGGCGCTCCACACTTCGGTGCTGGGCATAGGCAGGGTCCAGGGATGCTCGAACATCAACGCCAGCGGTGCCACAAGGATGGTTGCGGCCGTCAACTGCGCCGTCACCACCACGAACAACGGGCGGTGGGAAAAGCGTTTGCCGTAAACGCCGCCGAAACCGTAGGAGATGGTCGAGCCGAGGCAGGCGAGTTCGCCGATGATGCTGTTGCCGCCGAGTGCGCTCGGTCCCATCAGGATGGTGACACCCGCCAGCCCGCACGCCACGCCCGCGGCCTTGTTCCAGGAAAACCGCTCGTTCTGAGTCCAGAAATGGGCGACGATGACGGTGAAGATCGGCGTCATCGCATTGATGATCGACGCCAGGCCCGAGGAGATCGTCTGCTCGCCGTAGGCAAACAAGCTGAACGGGATCACGTTTGAGAGCAGCGCCAGGAGCAAATACGGTCCCCACTCCCGGGCTGGCGGAAGACGCTCGCCGCGCACGGCGAGAAACAGGTTCATGATCACCGCGGCGATGCCCATGCGGCCGAGCACGATGGTGAACGGTCCCAGCGCCGTCACCAGCACCTTGTAGAAAAAGAACGAGGCGCCCCAGAAAAAACTGAGGATCAGGAACAGCGCCCATTCGCGGCGTCCCATCGTACCGGCCGTCATGGCATACCCGTTTGTGTGTGGCGCTCGAGGCATAGCCAAGAAACGTGGCCTCGCGCAGCCCGATCCTTGCGGTGGACAGCGGTGGACGCCAGCGGCGGTCGCGCATAGCACCTATGCCGGACGTCAATCCCTGATGGGACGGAAATCCAGAGTGCGCAGATCGCGCGCCAGCGACTTGGCGTGGGTCTTCGGCTTCATCAAAAGGCGCGGGCGCTTCAGGGTTTTCACCGCCCCCGCAACGGCAACCGCGTTGCGGCCCTCGTGTTCGACGGCATCGAGCAGGCGAACCTGCCGCCAGGTGCGCCGCATCAGGCGGGCGATGCGGTCGGGCGTGCCATCGTCGTCATCGCGTACTATCAGATTGAGCAGCACGATGGACCCGCGCGGCTTGAGCCGCGACTTGACCAGATTGAAGAACCGTCGGCTCACCATGTGGCGCGGAATCTCGTTGTCGCAATAGGCATCGAGCACCACAGCGTTATATTTGCGGGTAGTTTTCTTGAGGAACGCCTCGCCATCGGCGATGTGGCATTCGACGTCGTCCGGCAGGTGGAAATAGGTGCGGGCGATCTCGAAGCTGCAGCCGTCGATGTCGACGATCGTCACCTTGACCCCGACGCGCCGCAGCATGGTGGCGAGCGTGCCGCCGCCGCAGCCGATCATCAGCACGTCGCGGCAACCGGCCTGGCGCAGGAAGCCGTACATGGCGTGGATATAGTCGGCGGTCGAGATGCCCCGGCTGTCGGCGAGGCTGTGATTGTCTTCCCGTTGCCAGAAGGAAACGCCGCCGGATGCATTGTTGTATTCGACGACGAGCCCGGGGTCCGCCGCTGGCGTTCTCTTGCGTAGCATGGTGAAGCTATTTCGGCGCGATCATGTCCTCGGGGCGCACGATAGACTCGAATTCTTCCCCTGTGACAAGTCCCGTCTTAAGGGCTTCCTCTTTCAGAGTGGTGCCGTTCTTGTGGGCGGTCTTGGCGATCTTGGCCGCGGCGTCGTAACCGATCTTGGGCGCCAGCGCCGTCACCAGCATCAGCGAGCGGTCGAGCCCGGCCTTAATGTTGTCGCGCCGCGGTTCGATGCCGACGACGCAATTATCGGTGAAACTCACTGCCGCGTCGGCCATCAGCCGCACACTTTGCAGGAAGTTGTAGGCCATCACCGGGTTGAACACGTTGAGCTCGAAATGGCCCTGGCTGCCCGCAAAAGTAAGCGCGGCATTGTTGCCGAAGATCTGGATGCAGACCTGGGTCATGGCCTCGCACTGGGTCGGATTGACCTTGCCGGGCATGATCGAGGAGCCCGGCTCGTTCTCCGGCAGCGCGAGTTCCCCCAGGCCCGAACGCGGCCCCGAACCCAAAAAACGGATGTCGTTGGCGATCTTGAAGAGCGCGGCGGCGACGGTATTGATCGCCCCGTGGCTCATCACCATGGCGTCGTGGGCCGCGAGCGCCTCGAACTTGTTGGGCGCCGAGCTGAAGGCGAGGCCGGTAATAGCCGCGATCTTCTCGGCCACGGCTTCGGCAAATCCCACCGGCGCGTTAAGGCCGGTCCCGACCGCAGTGCCGCCTTGGGCGAGTTGCATCAGCATCGGCAGGGTCTGTTCGATACGGATGATGCCGTTCGTCACCTGCTGGGTGTAGCCGGAAAATTCCTGCCCCAGCGTCAAGGGTGTCGCATCTTGGGTGTGGGTGCGGCCGATCTTGACGATGTCGGCCCACGCTGCCGCTTTGGCGCCGAGCGCGTCGCGCAGCTTGGTGAGGGCGGGGAGCAGCCGGTGCACGATCTCTTCCGCCGCCGCGATATGCATTGCCGTCGGATAGGTGTCGTTCGACGACTGGCTCATATTGACGTGGTCGTTGGGATGGACCGGCTTTTTCGAGCCCATCTCGCCGCCCAGCATTTCGATGGCGCGGTTCGAGATCACCTCGTTGGCATTCATGTTCGACTGCGTGCCCGAGCCGGTCTGCCAGACGACCAGCGGAAAATGCTCGTCGAGCTTGCCGTCGATGACCTCTTGCGCCGCCGCGATGATGGCCTTGCCGATCGCCGGATCGAGCCGGCCCAGCGCCATGTTGGTCTCGGCCGCCGCGCGCTTGACGATGCCCAGCCCCCGGATCACCGGCGCCGGCTGTCTTTCCCAGCCGATCTTGAAATTGTTGCGCGAGCGTTCCGCCTGGGCGCCCCAATAGCGGGTCGCGTCCACGGCAATAGGACCGAAGGTGTCGGTCTCGGTGCGGGTCTTGGTCATGGAACTATTCTAATCAGTGTTGGAGCGTTGCCAACACTTCTTCGGCGGTCCCAGCCTACTTCTTGCGGAACTGATCGAGGCTGACGACTTCACCGGCCCCGGCGGGCTTTTCCGCGGCGGGTTCGCTCTCTTCGCCTTCGGCCTTCGGCTTGGGCGGCAGCGGTGTCGCTTCGGTCGCGGTTTGGCCCGGTTCGGCCGGCTTGGTCGGGGCGGGTTTGACCTCGGCTTCGGTGGTCTTGAACTCGAGGCCGAACGGCACGCCGGGATCGAAGAACTTGGTCAGCGCCTGGAACGGGATGCACAGCGTCGCCGGCACCTTCTTGAAGGTCAGCGCCACCTCGAACGAATCATCACTGATCTTCAAGCCCCAGAACTGGTGCTGCAGGATGATGGTCATCTCGTCGGGATACTGCTCGGCGAGAAAGCTCGGAATATCGACGCCGGGAAAGCCGGTCTTGAAGGTGAGATAAAAGTGATGCGAGCCGATCAGGCCTTGTTTTTCGATCCGGCGCAGAGCGTCGCGCACGACACCTCGCAGCGCCGCGTCCAGCAAAGCCTGATAGCCGATGTAATCCTTGGTCATTACGCCCTGTCCGGGAAAGAGCCGAGAGACTAGCCGCCGGGCGTGACGAGTCAATGCGGGAGGTTGGGCACAGGCTGGAATCGCCTGTTGATTTGGCGCTTTATGCCGGGCATGCGCCCTGAAACCACCGTCCGAGACGAGCAGCCGGTCCGTCCGGCGCTGGCCGTGCTCGGCGTCTTCCGGCACCGCAATTTCCGCCTGTTTTTCGGCGGGCAACTCGTATCCCTGATGGGGTCGTGGATGCAGACGGTTGCGCAGGCCTGGCTGGTCTACGCTTTGACGCACTCGCCGTTCCTCTTGGGCCTGACGACGTTTTGTTCCCAGGTGACGGTGTTTTTTCTGGCGCCGTTCGGCGGCATGGTGGCCGACCGGGTCGACCGGCGGCGGCTGGTAATGCTCACCCAGTCCGCGGCGATGCTGCAGGCGGCGGTGTTGGCAGGATTGACTCTGGCCGGTGTGGTCCAAGTCTGGGAGATCGTGGCGCTGGCGTTCGGGCTCGGTCTCATCAATGCCTTCGACATGCCGACGCGCCAGGCGATGCTGCTCGACATGGTGGGAGCGGCGGATCTGCGTCATGCCATCGCGGTCAACTCGATGATGTTCAATCTCGCCCGGGTGATCGGGCCGGCGCTGGCCGGCGTGGTGATCGCCGTCACCGGCGAGGGCTGGTGCTTCGCCGCCAACGCGCTGTCGTTCGGCGCCGTTCTCGTCAGCCTTACTCTGATGCGCTTCACGCCGCGCCCGCCGCATCGCCACCAGCATCCCTTGCGCGAAATCGTCGAGGGCTATCGCTACTCGTTTCGCCATCGCCTGATCCGGGTGTCGCTCCTGCTGATGGCGGCTTCATCCTGTTTCGGAGCCGCCTATCTGACGCTGATGCCGGCCTTCGCCAAAGACATGCTGCACGGCACGGCCGCCCACTACGGCTGGTTGATGGGCTCGGTCGGACTCGGTGCCTTCATCGGCGCCTGGGGGCTGTCGCTGATCAAGGAGCGCTGGCTGGCGCTGACGCCGGTGATCGCGGGATGCGTGTTCGGCGTTACCATGATGGTCTTTGCTGCCACCGAGACGTTGTGGCAGTCGATGGCCGTGCTGGTGCCCGCCGCCATGAGCCTGATGATCCTCGGCGGTGCGTCCAATACCATTATTCAAACGGCCGCCAGCGAACAGTTCCGCGGCCGGGCGATTTCGCACTACACCCAGGCGATGATGTCGATGACTTGGGGCGCGTTGATCCTCGGCGCGCTGGCCGACCGTTTCGGCGTGCGCGAGGCGATCTTGTGGGGCGGCTCCGTGGTGTTGGCCAGTTCCACTCTCGGCTGGCTGATGCGCCGCGGGCAGGAGTGGAAATTCGAGACACTGAAACAGCCGCGGGAATAATCGCTTCTCAGCGCGAAGGCGGTGCGGGCGGCATTTTCTTGTCGCGAGGTTGGGCCATCAGCTTTGAGGCGGTGACCACGCAGACGTGCTGCATATGGCCGGGGATACTGCGGGTCAGGGGGCAGACCTCATAATCGCCGAAAACATCGGTTTCGAAGCCGTTCAGCATTCCGCGAGCGTCGGCGGGCAAGGGCGGACCTGCTTGTTCGTCGAAGACGTCCGAGCCATCGACCACCGCCAGCATGCGGTGCGTCCCCACCGGCCAAATGCGATAGTTCAAAGTGCCGTTGGCGATCGACAGCCGCCCATGCACCGTAAAGCAGGGGCCTGTCAGTTTCGGGCTCATTTTGCATTGATCGCCGGCGCTGGCGGCCGTGCCGGCGGCAAGGAACAAGCACAGGAAAATGTGGAAGTTCCGCATCCTCTCCCCCGAAGAGAAGCGGGACCTGCTTCTGTTGCCCGGTGCAGATCCCAAAACCGCGCTTATCTAACTAGAAGTTAGGCAGCGAGGGCCATTTCATTGTCGTTGGCACCTATACAGACAGCCCGATAACGGCGGATACCATACCGAGCGAAAGGTCAACCTTTACACGTCTGTCGATCCTATTTCGCCCCCACAGACCCCTTCGAAAAGGGCTCCCGCTTCTAGCCGGGAGGTAGTGGTGGAGGCGCCGGGTACCGCCCCCGGGTCCAGTCCGCTTATTACGAAGCCGTTTATCGCCGTAGTCCGACCGAAGCCGGACAGTGGTAATATAGGGAGTGGGGATCGGGATTTAAAGGGGGCGTCATGACCTGGCTGTGGGTAGGGCTTGACCGGAATTATTTTGTAGCTACAATTAAATGAAGGTCGAGTTCGATCCCGCCAAGAGCGAGAAGAATGCGCGCGAGCGCGGCCTTCCGTTCACCATGGCGGAGGAGTTCGATTTCGAGAGCGCTCTCATCGTCGCGGACACGCGCCGGGACTATGGCGAGGCACGATATCGGGCCATAGGCCGGATGAGCGAGGCAATTGCCGTTGTCGTTTTCACGCTGCGTCAGGACGCGATCCGGGTGATCTCGCTCAGACTGGCAAATCGCAAGGAGCGGTTGCGTTATGAAGAAAAAAACCAAGATCGCGCCTGACACGCCGGATGAAGACACGCCGGAATGGACTGCCGAGGATTTTGCCCGGGCGAAGCCGCTGGATCATTTTCCCGAACTCGCCGAAATCATCCGCAAGCGCGGCGAGCGCGGGCCGCAGAAGGCGCCGACCAAGCAGCAGGTCACGTTGCGTCTCGACCGCGATGTGGTGGAACGGTTCAAAGCCACCGGGCCGGGCTGGCAGAGCCGGATCAACAACGCCCTGCGCAAAGCGCGCGTAGGCTAGGAACACGAATCCCGGTATAGCGAGCTTCATGCGCCAGTATCTTGATCTTCTCGACCGTGTGTTGAAAACGGGTGTCCAAAAGGGCGACCGCACCGGCACCGGCACGCTTTCCGTGTTCGGTCATCAGATGCGCTTTGATCTGGCGGAGGGTTTTCCGCTGGTCACCACCAAGAAGCTGCATCTCAAATCGATCATCTACGAACTTCTGTGGTTCCTGCGCGGCGAGACCAACATCAAATGGCTCAACGAGCATGGCGTCACGATTTGGGATGAATGGGCCGACAAGAACGGCGAATTGGGTCCGGTCTACGGTCACCAGTGGCGCGCCTGGCCGCGCGATCACGCCGGTACCCTCGATCAGATCTCGACGGTAGTGAACGACATCAAAACCAATCCGGATTCGCGCCGGCTGATCGTCACCGCCTGGAACCCGGCCGACATTCCGCGCCAGGCGCTGCCGCCGTGCCACTGCTTGTTCCAGTTCTATGTCGCCGACGGCAAGCTGTCGTGCCAGATGTATCAGCGCTCGGCCGACATCTTCCTCGGCGTGCCGTTCAACATTGCGAGCTATGCCCTGCTCACGCTGATGATGGCCCAGGTCACCGGCCTCAAACCCGGCGAGTTCGTCCACGCCCTCGGCGATGCGCACCTTTATTCGAACCACATCGAGCAGGCCAAGGTGCAGCTTTCGCGCGCGCCCTATCCGCTGCCGACGATGCGGATCAATCCCGAGGTGAAGGACATTTTCCGTTTCGCCTACGAGGATTTCACGCTGGAGAACTACCAGTCGCATCCGCACATCAAGGCGGCGGTGGCGGTGTGATGTTCCTCTGACGCACTATGCGGTGGCCCGATCGGCCGGCTTATCCCGGTGATCGGGCGCCCACCAGCGCGCGGCCGATGTGATCTTTGCGGGAAAATCCGGCCAGTCGGGCAGGATGAGGGGCAAGCGGATGTCGGACACGATCCGGTGGACCATGGCCCAGTCCATTGGCGGATGCGGCCCCGTCTGGTCGCAAGCGATCTCCCAGATCGCCATCTCCTGGCCCCAGAAGTAGACGGCATTGGCGCCGATATTGTCCTGCATGCGCCGGACTTGATCGAGTTTCTGCGGTTCGACAAACCGCTCCCAAATATCTGCCTGCAGCGTGTCGACCGGCCCCTCGGACCGCCAGTGGAGCGCATCGGCGGCGACGATCTCCAGTTTGCGCCGGGCCGCCTCGGGCAATTGCGCGAAGACGCCTGCCGCTTCCATCAAGGCGATGATGTCGGGGTCGCGTTCGACGATGGTGACGCGATCGACCTCGCTCTTCAGCGCGACATTGGCCGCCAGCCAACCCATTCCCATGCCCAGCACGACGGTATGGCCGTGGGCGGCACGCAACCCGATCTCCTGGCTTTCGATTTCGGACGGCGTCAGCGACATCCACGAGGCCCGCCCCTCCATGCCCGGTCCGGCCAGAATGACGGTGCCGGCAATGCGGTAGACATCGCCCCAATAGCCGCGGGCCGCCGCCATCATGATGCGCCGGATGCTCCAGGCTCCGCACGTCACTGTTGGATAGTCCGGCAGCCAAAGATCGGTGTGGAAATCGCCCAGCAAGGCGTGCGGATCGCCGGCGCTCATGACGAGGCCTTGGAACTCGCCGGCGCGAAAATCCGTGATGGTGTCACGACTGCCACTCCATCAGCCAATACGGTCCGTCTTCGCGCACTTGCTTGAAGCCGAGGCGGCGGTAGAGGTTTTGCGCCGGGTTGAACATCTCGACATGGATCGAGGCGGTCTTGCCGGCGGCCTTGGCTTCCGCCTGCACCGCTTTCAGCAGGGCACTGCCGACGCCGCCGCCGCGGATCTGAGGCAAGAGCGATATGTCGACCACCCTGAGATCGTGCGGGCCGCGGAAAACATAAAGCCGTCCGACCGGTTCGCCGTTCTGTTCCAGGATCAGGAACTCGGCATCCCAATAGTGCTTCTGGTAATGCGCGGTCTGCAGACGGAACTGATCGGCCAGGAAGGCCCGCTTGGCCTCGTCCGGCCAGTCGAGCGGCGCGATTTCCACGTCGCGCACGCTGCAATAAAGGCGTTCGAGGAAGTCATGATCCTCTTCCCGCTGCGGCCGCAAGCGATAGCCTGCGGCGCGCAACTCGGGTGGAACTTCAACCCCGGAGACCTGTTCGAGCATTGGTGTCGGCTACGGTCTGACCGGGTATTCGCCCTCCATGCTGATGCAGAAATTCATCGGCAGGAATGGCTGACGGTTTTCATGGCCATGACCAACTCCCGTCACCCCCAAGGGGTTCTTGAGCGTCGTCATGTGCGCGGCATCGACCGGTGCATAGGTGAAGAACGACGATGTGCCGCTTTTCTCGCCGTGGCCAAGATAGTTGTTGGTCGGATCGTCGACGAAGTCGGTCAACACGGTTGTCGTCTGAGCCGACACGATATGATTGTGCGGCGGGATCTGCTGCACCGTCAGCGTCACGGATGCCGATCCAACGCTTGCCGCCTGCTGCGGTCGCGGCGTCAATCCGGTTCCGGTACCGCTGCCGATCGGAGCGGACCCTGGCCCCGGACTGGCTGGCGCCATGTTGGGAAGATTGAAGGTGCTGTTCGGCGTGCCGCCGTATAGGTTGCCCAGAATGGAATAGAGCGCCTGATTCTGGAGCGCCGATAACTGGGCGCCATTGCAGTAGGCCCAGTACATGGGCGGATATGTGTAGGGCAGAATTCTGATTTCGCCGATATAGCTGTCCATGGACTTTCCGCTCCTTGTCAGTTGCGAACGGGATACAATCCGCCTTCGGTGCAGATGATGAAATTCACCGCAAAGCTCGGCATCACGTTGCTGTGAGAAAGGCCGCCGCCGACGGTTTCGATCACGCTGGCAGCCATATCGCGGTTCTGCACAGGATTGGGGAGCTTGTTGGGGGGCAGATAGTTTGCGGCCGGCGAAGGCGGCTTGGCCAAATTGACGACATTGCTGGGGACCGCCATATCGGCCTGGCTGGCCGCTGCGCCGATGAGATGGTTGTGACCGGGAACCATCGAGACGTCGGTCAGCGTCACTGTTTCCGCCCCACCCGTTTGTCCCAGAGTGCGGGGCGTCAAGCCCGTGCCAGTGCCCTGGCCGACCGGTATGCGCCCGCGCAGGTCCGGCAAGGCAAAATCGGTCGTGCCGTTCCCGCCCCACGCCGTTCCGATGAGGGTATAGAGGGCGGAATATTGGGTGATCGACAGCACCGTGCCGTCGCATAAATGCCAATTCATCGGTGCGAAGGTGCCGGCAAACATTCGGATTTCGCCGAGATAATATTCCATGGTTGCGTCTCTTTCGCTGGAATCTCGTTCACTGGCGCGTCGGCCATATGCCCTGCAGTGCGATGCAGAAATTCACCACGGCGAAGGGCTGCATGTTCGCGTGCGCCGCGCCGGCCCCGACCGTCGACACCGATGGTGCCGCCAGCGTGGCGTTGACGATTGCTCCGCTATAGATCGGCCAAACCGTGCCCTGTCCGTCCGCAGGGACTGTCGCCAGAACATTGCCTCTTGCGTTGGCACTGGTGGCGTTGTTGGTCGTGGCATAAATCGCATGCGCGTGCATCGGCATGGTATCTGCCGTCAGCGCGACGGCTTCCTGTCCGCCTGCATTCTGCACACCTTGGCAGCCGACGCCGTAGACCGGCACCCGGCCTTGCAGATTCGGCAAATTGAAGTTCGACGTACCATTGCCGCCGAACTGGGTTCCCAGCAGGGAATATAACGCCGAATTTTGTTGGATTTGCATCGTCGCGCCGTCGCAAAGCGCCCAACCAAGTGGCGCCCAGGCAAACGAAAACACGCGGATCTCTCCGATAAAGTTCTCGGACACGCGCACCTCCCGTCGGATGACTGAAGTATGGGGTTAACGTCCTAGACGATGTGCACAGTGGTCCATTTCCCACGCGGAAACAATACAAACAGTTGCAAACAAACGAATTGAAATTGAGAGTACAAATCGCGTGCTGTCACTGATCTCGGCGAAGTATTGCGCGGCGGGGCTCGTTCGATCTTCGTTGCATGCGGGTCTCATTCGCTGACGCCACTGAGAAGTCGTACGGGATGGGCATTTGCTTGGAAAATGTTTGTAGTGCGCTATAATTAGCCGTGGCGTTAGTTGGGGGTGGCTCATGAATAATCAGGAAGACAAGACGGGCGCGACCGAGCGCAGCGCGGCTGAGTCTGATTTGAGGGTGTGGGTAAAGCCCGAGTTCCGTCGGGTCGAACTGGGACGTGCAGCCGGGTCTTTCGGTAACGAAGTCCCTACCGACGGTTACAGCGATACCTGACAGGCCGGTCGTTCGGGCCGGTCGCTGTATCTTTCTTGTTCCAGAAAACGGCGCAGGAAGCGGCCGGCAAGGATCACGATCAGGAAGCGCCGATAGGGGCGCGCGCGTGCGTCGCTGTAGCCAATGTCCGTCGGCCAATTGTCGACCAGCTTGCGAAGCCAGGCGATGTCGACGATCGCTGCCGTTCGCTGATTTGCGGCAAGGCGTTCGATTTCCTCGTTGATGCCCGGCAAGGTGCGGGTCGCAGAGTCGAACCATTCGGCGGCTTGTCGTCCGGCGTGATGGCGCTGGTCGAGAATGAAATCGGGCAGGGTTCCCCGCATTGCCCGCCGCAGGAGCCATTTGGGCTCGCCGTGATCGAGGAATTGCCGCTCGGAGACGGCAACGCGAAAGGCAATCATGCGGCGGTCGGCGGTGGGGTCGCGCGTCTCGACGTCGAATGCCGCGAGGCTGCTCCCCCAAATCGAGGCAATGTCCGGCGAACGCGAACAGACGGCCCGCATCATGGCGACGTCCATCCGGCGGGAGTTGGTGGGATTGGCGAGCCGGTCACGGCCCAGGCGCTTCAACTGCGCCGCGGTGAACAGGTCGGGATGTAGTCCGCAGCGCATCATGTATGTCTGTGGCGGCCGGCCGGTCAGGAATAGGGCGGCCTCCCATAGCCAATCCGGCAGCAGCGGCCCGAAACTCTGACGGGCCAACGCGCGATAGTCCATGCCGGCGTGCCGGTGAAGGCCGGCCCATGTGCGGGCCAGCGTGGCGAATTCTCTCCCGCGCGCCAGCTGCTGCAGACGCACCAGGCCATCGTGACTGATGGTGCGATTGCCGAAACCGCCGCCCAGCATGACGCGGACGCCGCGCGCGCGAGCGGTCTGGTTGAGCTTTTCGATCCAGCCGACATTCGCGAAGGTTCGGCGCGGGGCTTCGAAGACGTCGCCGTGACGGTCGTGGGCGGCAAAATCCAGCTCGGGTTTGGCTTCGACGCGGACGTGGTCGAACCCGCATGAGGCGGCCAGACGTGCTGCCGGAAGGCCTTCATCGACAATGGCATCGGTCTCAAGTGTCGGCCGCCAGCCGGCCGGCGGCACGGCCGAGAAAGCGGTCAGGGTGCGGCTGTCCTCGGCGAGGAGGCGGGCCGCCGTCACCGCCACCGTCGAGCTGTCCAGCCCGCTGCTCAATTGACTTCCGATCGGATGGATCGTGCGCAGGCGGCACCGCACCGCGGCGTCGAGGATCTCGCGAAAGGCTTCGACGTAATCGTCGTCGTGCTTGTAGTGCAGTTCTGCAATCGCATCGGGATCCCAATGGCATGCCGTGCGGACGGCGGCGCGCGAGATCGTCACGGTATGGGCCAGCGGCACCCGCGAGATGCCGGCGTAAAACGTCTCGCCGGGCAGGAACGGGATTGCCGCCAAATGGAGCGCAAAAAGGTTGTCGTCGATATCCCGCGGCACGTCGGGATTGGCGAAAAGTCCGCTGGCCGCCGAGGCGAACATGCAAAAACGGGCATTGGAATGGAAGAACAACGGCCGCACGCCGATGTGGTCGCGCGCCAGGAACAGCTCCCGTTCGTGGCTGTCCCACACCGCGAAGGCAAAGTCGCCGAGCAGCTGCGGCACGCAACCTTTGCCCCATTGCTCGAAGGCCGCCATCACCAAGCGGCTGTCGGGCCAGTCGCGCACGACCGGCAGCGAGAGCCGTTGCGCCAGTTCTTCGCGATTATCCAGCCGTCCGTCGAACACCAGCTGAAAGCGGCCGTCGCCGCCGCGGCGCGGTTGACTGTCGCCGCGATCTTCCGCTGTGAGAATGGTCTGGCGCCAGCCCAACGCGACCTCGCCGCCGTCCCACAGGCCTTCGCCATCGCGTCCGTGAAGACGAAGGGCCGCCAGTGCCTTGCGGACAGGTGGTCCGGCCGGTCTGCCGTCCCAGGCGATCAATCCGGCGATGGCGGTCATGGCGCTTTCCTTTCGCGGTCACCGATCGGGTCCGCCTCGCCGCTTTCGGTTCTGCCTTCGCTGAAGGTGGCCAACAAGGTGAAAGCTCGCGCTTGGCGATGGCCGACCACCGGCTGGCCGTCGAGTTCGACCCAGGCATGCGCCTCGAACCCGTCGGCGTATTTGGCGACGCCGTAATGCAGGGCGGGTTTTCCTCCTAGGTCTTGCAGCATCCAACTCGCCGCAAAGGCTTGCGGCAGACAGGTCAGGGACAAGGGGAGGTGGCGGGCGGCCGTCTCCACCGCCCAGCGCACACGACCGATATCTGCGGCCGGCAATCCGTCCGGCGCGGAGGCATGCTGCAACGTCGCCACCACTTTGCGGAAAGGGTAAAGCCGCAGCATCGCCCACGCCTGGAGCAAGCGCAGCGACGCTTCGATCAGCAACGCCCGCTCGGAGCGCGGCAAGGCCAGTGCCTTACGCCACCGGGCCATCGCCGGCCTCGATCATGCCGTCGGCGACGAGCTTGTCGAGCAGCTCGGCGATCTCGCGCCTGCAACGCTCGGCATCGACGTCGAAGTCCCGCGTCATCGCCTGGCACAATCCTTCCAGCGTTCGCGGCTCGCTGAGCAGCCGCCAGACTTGTGCCGCGGTGGTGTTGAAGCCGAGATAGGTTCCATGCGCCAGATCGAGCACGGCCATTTCGTCGCCGACATTGGCGGCCACAAATTCCGGCCGCCGCCGATAGACGTGTTCTTCCGGCATCTTCGCCTCCCTAAGCCGCAATGTGGTTGGCAAGCCGCTCCGACCAGGCCTGCAGCTGGTGCCGGTCATGAGGTCGTACGAAACGATAGACTTCCGTCGTGTTGCTGATCGACGCCAGGCTGGCAAAGGTCTGTTCCCGGGCGCCGACCGAGAGCAGTCCCGGGCGCAGGCGAAGACTGGCAATCAGCGTTTGCAGTGCGTCGACACCGTGCACGCGGTGAATGCCCTTGGGCACGTCGTCGTCATGGAATTCCAGCGCATAGACCCGCTTCAGCGGCAGCAGCACGGGTGGCGCCTGCGTCAGCCGGTAGACCGATTTCGGTATCCCGGGTTCCGTCGCGCAACAAACACGGTGCGTCCAATCCAAGGCCTCGGCCGCATCGTCCCACAAGCGCAGCTCCCGGATGCCCGATCCCACCCGCGGATGGGCCCCGTTTGCCGGCTGGATCAGGCACAGGTCCTCCGCGTGGAGCGTGAAGCCGCGATCGCACAGGCTTGCGGCGAGAGTCGATTTCCCTGCGCCGGAATTGCCCGCCAGCGCAACACACCCGTTGTGGCCCTGCACGGCTGCGGCGTGCAACGGGATGAAGCCGTGCCGGAAGCCGATGATTGAGGCACAGATGCCGAGAAGGAATGTCCACATCCGCGACGGATCGCACTCCACCAGCGGCTCCACGGTGATTTTCGTGGTGCCGTCGACGTAGAGCCGCAGATATCCCGGATAGGCGAACAGGTATTCCGTTGCACTGGCCTGCACGGTGTCATCGCAATAGATCGGATCATGAATGGCGTTCGGCACCGGAGCGAAGGCGACGGTAACCGTCGCAACATCCGAACCTTCGTCCTCGGCAAGGCCGGGGATCGTTCGATCGGTTGCGAAGTTCAAACCGAATAGCGAATAGCGGTGCGCCGGTAGAGGCTCTGGCGGCATTTCGGTGAAGGGCGAATTCATCGACGGCTATCCCCCCCAAGCCTCACGTGATAGGTTAGGGCAAGTCCGACCGCCTGAGAACGAGTTTTTTTTGGATTCGTCCCATGCCCGAACTTCTCGCGCGCCCCCAGTCCAGGGAATGGCGGCTTCTCGGTGCGATCTTGGGAGCGGATTGGTCTGCGAACGCAACGCATTGTTGGGACCACGACCTATTTTCAGGCATTGACTGGACGAATATCCCTAATCTCGCCTGGAAACATAAAATCCGACCGATGATGGCGGCGACATTGCGCGAAGCCGGCTGGCCACAAGCCGCCGCTGCCGTGCGCCCGAGCATAGAGGCCGCCGAACGGCAATGTGCCGGCAAAGCTGTCTGCCAACTCGACTTGCTCCAAAAATTGACCAAGGCCGCAACGCAGCAGGGCCTGCGTGCCATCGCTCTAAAGGGCGTGGCGCTTTCCCTTTACCTTTATGGCGATCCCTTCGTTCGTGAGTCATTTGATCTTGATTTTCTCGTTCACCCGAATGACTTCGCGCGATTTCGCGACATTCTCATCGCGCACGAATGCGAGTCTGAAGCGTCGAAACGGCCGCTTTCGCCGCGCCAATCGGCGATCCTGAAGGGCTTTAGTCACGACGAACAATTCACCCATGGACCAAGCGGCACGGTCATCGAGTGTCATTACCGGCTCGTGACTAATCCGTTTTTGATCCGCACCGATCATGACGCGTTGTGGGAGCGGCGGGCGCTGGTGCCGCTGGCGGGCAGCAACATTGCAATCCTGGGGCGCGATGATCTCATCCATTTCCTCGTCGTCCACGCGTCGGGCCATAGCTGGGAACGTCTGAAGTGGATGGCCGACCTGGTCGCGATCTATCGAACGATGGACGAAGCGGACTTATTGCGCCTGCGCGACCGGGCTGCGAACGAAGACTATCTGACGCTGTTGGATGTCAGTCTGTTGCTGGCACAGAGCATTGCCAGCGCCGCCCTGCCGCCGAGGGTGGAGAAACGGGCATCCGACAACAGGCGCGCGTGTGATCTGGCCCAAAGGGCACTGCGTCTGACGGCGTTGGAACTGACACCTGCAAGCATCAGAAGACACGGCTTTGTATTACGACGAATAGCATTCAAGCTTGGCCTGAAACGCAGCGCTAGGTACTTCGCATTCGAAGTGGCGTTCCTTTTGCATCGCAAAAAGGATTGGCTCGCTTTGCGCCTGCCGGATCGGTTGATTTGGCTTTACTTCGTCTATTGGCCGTTCGGTTATATTTGGCGCAGAATCAGAAGAAATTTGGCATAATCCTGATAAGGGGGCATCGCCATGACCGATCTTCCAAGCCTGGCGGAATTCCAGGCACGCTTGAATGAGCAGTTCATGGTGCCTTTGGCGGACCATTCGTTATATCCGCTGACTCTGATCGAAGTAACGGCGTTGCCGCATAAAAGCGCGCCGGCGATCCGCAGCGATCCCTTCGAGATGAAGTTCCGCGGGCCGGGGCCCGGCTATCTGCCGCAGCAGATCCATCAGCTCCACAATGAGGCGCTCGGATCGTGCCCGGTGTTCCTGGTTCCGATCGGCCGCGACGGCGACGGCTTTCTCTATCAAGCCATTTTCAATTGAGGCGTCGCGCGCGGACGCTCAGTGGAATGTCCCGTACTGCGCCCGGATGATCTCGCCGCTGGTGCGATTGACCAGCAGGGCGTCGGGGCCGTGGCGCACCCAGACCGCGCCGGGTGGTGGCGTGGTCAGGCCATAGAGGCCATACCGGGTGATCTGCCGGCCGGAGCCGAAGTCGGACGGCGGCAGGTGTTCGCCGGCGGCCCAACGGCGATACTGATCTTCCTGCGGCGGTGTCGACGGCGCCTCATGCAAACGGCGCTCTGCCGTGAAATTGTCGCCACCCAGATGGCTGCTGTCGAACGTGTGCCGGTTGGGGCCAACGCTTTCGATCTCGCCGTTCGGCGTCATGACGAGGCGGTTCGGCAGCTGGCCGGGAAAATCCTGGTGATAGGGCCCGGCGATAGACGGTGCCGGCGCCGACGGCAGTTGGAAGGGTGGTGGTCCGCTTTGCGGATTGCCGTGTCCTTGGGCAGTGGTTTGCGCCTCGGCTGCGCCGAAAACCAACACCGCGCCGGCCAGGGCTGTGAAAATGGCGTTCATGCGAACACTCCTTGCCCAAGAAAACGGCCGGGCCGGGGGCGGCGTTCCGCCCGGGGGCTTGGTCTCTGGATCGGCTCCCGTTTTCTTGGCAAGCCGAAATCGCGCCCCTATGATGACAGGCGAAAGGAAATCCGCAATGCTTGCCATCCGCTCCGCAGTGCCCGGTGACGAAGCCCTGGTACTCTCCTTCATCCGGGCGCTCGCCGAATACGAAAAGCTGCTCGATCGCGTCGTGGCGACGGAAGCAACGGTGCGCGAGGCGCTGTTCGGACCCAATCCGCGGCTTTTCTGCGATATCGCCGAATGGGACGGCCAGCCGGCGGGCTTCACGGTGTGGTTCTACAACTATTCGACTTTCCTGGCGCGCCACGGCCTCTACATCGAAGACCTGTTCGTTAAACCCGAGTACCGTAACAAGGGCATCGGCAGGGCGTTTCTGGTGAACCACGCCGCGCGGGCGGTACGCGAAGGCTGCGGCCGTCTCGAATGGATGGTGCTCGACTGGAACAGCCTCGCCATCGAATTCTACGAGACCCTCGGCGCCCGCGAAGTGGACGGCTGGTCGGTCTACCGCGTCCAAGGCGATGCGCTGGCGCAACTGGCGAAAGGCTGAGCGGCTGTGACGGCTCCTGTTGTTCTCGTTCTCGCCCGCGCCGAAAACGGCGTCATTGGTGCCGACGGTCATTTGCCGTGGGGCCGTCTCGAAGGCGATCTGCCGCGCTTCAAACAGCTCACCATGGGCAAGCCGGTCATCATGGGGCGCAAGACCTGGGACAGCCTGCCGTTCAAGCCGCTGGTCGGGCGCACCAACATTGTCGTGACCCGCAATCGTTTCTTGCTGGCTGAAGGCGCGGTGGTGGCAACCAATTTCGAAAAGGCATTGCGGCATGCCGACGAGGAGATGCCGGAAGCGATCATGGTCATCGGCGGCGCCGAGATATTCGCCCAAGCGATGCCGTTCGCGGACAAAATCGAGTTGACTGTAGTGTACGGTACACCTTCCGGCGATGTCGTGATGCCGGAGTTCGCACCCGGAAAATGGCGCCAAACGGCCTCCGTCGAAGCCGGACCAACCCACCGCTACGTCACTCTCGAACGGCGTTCGGTCTAAGCGCTTTCAGGGAAAGTGGAAGCCGGTTTCCCGCCCGGAAAGCGCGACAAACAAAAGCCCCTATTCGTGAGACACAAGTCATCGTAAGACTCCCACACCAATAAATTGGGGGAGACGAAACCATGCGTATCAGTCTTGTTGCGTTATCGGCTTTGCTTCTGGCGTCGGCTGCGTTCGGCGCCACCGAAGACGAACTCATGGCCTCGCGTTATGGCAATACCCTGGTGATCAAGGACACGCTCGGCACATCGCGCGTCTACTACAACAAGGACCACACCTTCCTGGCGGCGAGCTGGCTCGGCGACGTCAAAGGCGATTGGCGTCTCGAGAACGGCAAGATGTGTCTTTACGCCAAAGACTATCCGATGCTGTACCGCCTGAAATACAAGATCCCCGAATGCGACGACATCTCGATCAAGAAGGTCGGCGACAAGTGGGATGAGAACGGCCGCCACTACGAACTGGTGCAAGGCATTCAGAAGCCGTAAGGCGCCTGTCCAATGAAAAACCCTCCGGCGATGACGTCGGAGGGTTTCGTTTTGGCGTGTCGCTGCGATTTACGCCGGCGGGGCGAGATCGAATTCGATCGTCACCCGGGTGCCGTTGCCGTCGAAGCGGTGTTCGCCGCGCGGCAGCCACGACGGATGCAGGATGATCATGCCCGAGGCGGGACGGATCGGCTCGACTTGGCCCGCGGTCAGCCCGTTAGGCACGCGGAAACCGAATTGCGGCGCCAGCATCGCCGGCAGGACACCACGCGGATCGGCCAGTTCGGCTTCGCCGCCGAGCGATTCATCGTCCTGCTTCATATAGCCGTCGTCGATGTAATAGACGCCCGACCAATACCAGCCCGGACGCGCGGCGCGTTCGAGATATTCGCCCTTGTTGCGGATCGCGGCGGCGGCCTGGATCTTCCAGTCGAGCACGACGCGCGTGCCGTTGCGCATCGCGGTGACGCTGTCGGCGAGCTCGCGCAACACCCGGAACAGGGTCTGCACGCTGCCGCCGCCCCAGCTCTCGAAATCGTAGGCCGAACGCCAGCCCTGGTGGTGGTTGTTGTTCAGCGGTACGGCATCGAGCTTGGCGTGATCGAGGATCAGCGGCCTCAGCTCGGTGTTGAATTCCTGCGCCACCGGCAAGTAATGCACGCACACCGGCGTCGCGAACATGCTGCGGATTTGCGGCTTGGGAGCGACCATGGATGAAATTAAATCCTGCGATTATTCGATCACTATACTCGGCGCGGGACGCTGCGGCGCGTCAATTTTCGCCGCCACCTGTTCCGCAATCAATAGAAAAGCGCGGGCTTCGGGGGCGTCTGGTGCGGCTGCGACGATCGGTGTCCCGGCGTCGGACGTCAGCCGGATGGCGGTATTCAAGGGAATCTCGCCCAGGAACGGCTCGCCCAGGCGCTCCGCGGTCTCGCGTGCGCCTCCGTGCCCGAAAATATGGCTCTCATGTCCGCAATTGGGACAGATGAAGGTCGACATGTTCTCGACGATGCCGAGCACCGGCACCTGGGTCTTGCGGAACATGGCGATGCCGCGCCGGGCATCGGCCAGGGCCACATCCTGTGGCGTCGAGACAATCACCGCACCCTTCAAGGGTACGCGCTGCGCAATGGTGAGCTGCACATCGCCGGTACCGGGCGGCATGTCGATCACCAGGACGTCGAGCGGCGCCCACAATCCATCGTTGATCATCTGCACCAGTGCACTCTGCACCATCGGTCCGCGCCAGATGGTGGCTTCGTCGTCGCCGATAAAGAGGCCGATCGAGATCGCCTTGATGCCGTATTTCTGCAGCGGAATGAACTTGCCGTTGTCGCCGAGCGGACGCTCGTTGAGGCCGAGCATTTTGGGCACGCTGGGGCCGTAGATGTCGGCGTCGAGCAGGCCGACCTTGAGGCCGAGCTTGGCAAGCGCCAGCGCGAGATTGACCGCGACGGTCGATTTGCCGACGCCGCCCTTGCCGCTGGCGACCGCGATGACGGATTTGACGCCTTCGATGCCGGCGGGCGGTGGCGGGGCTTTGCGGGCCGGGCGCGCCGGGGCGGCCGGTTCGCTGTGTGCGGTCAGCACCGAAGTGACCGACAACACGCCAGGCACCTTCTTTACTGCTTCGTCGCATTGAAGCCGCAGCGGTTCGGCGTCGGCGCCGCGGGCGGGATCGACTTCGAGCACGAAGCCGACATGGCCTTCGCGCACCACCAGGCCTTCGATCATGTCCTCATGCACAACACTGCGTCCGCTGACCGGATCGATCACGGAATCGAGAGCCTTAAGGATGTCTTCGCGGTTCACTGCCATAAATTTGCGCCCTTTGCCGGATGCTCATATAACCGCAACGCCAGGAATGACAAGGAATCAAGGCCCGTGCCGTGGATGAATGAGAACGGCGGCGGTCAGCCGAAGGGGCCCTGGGGGCAAAGCCGCAAACCCGCGCCGCGAAAGCCCCCCACCGGCACGCGTCCGCCCGATTTTGAGTCGCTCCTGCGCAAATGGCGGGAAGATCTGCAACGCTACCTTCCGGCGGGGTTCCTCGGCAAACGCGGCGCCTGGGCGGTGGGAACTTTCGCCCTGGCGATCTGGCTGGCGCTCGGTTTCTACACCGTCAACGACAACGAACAGGGCGTGGTTTTGCGCTTCGGCGCCTTCGTGAAACATACCGGACCGGGCACTTATTGGCATCTGCCGTGGCCCTTCGAGACCGCCTATACGCCGAATGTGAAGAAGCCGAACCAGATCGACATCGGCTTCAAGCCACCGGCCGAGACGGGCGGCCAGCGCGAGGACATCCAGGACGAGAGCTATATGTTGACCGCCGACGATGCCATCGCCGCGGTGCAGTTCTCGGTGTTCTGGCGCATCAAGGATGCCAACGCCTATCTCTTCAATGTCGATCGCGGCAAGTCGGACGATACCGTGAAAGCGGTGGCCGAAAGCGCCATGCGCGAAGTGGTGGGGCAGGAGCGTCTCGACGCCATCATGACCTCGCACCGCGAACTGATCCAGGACCGGGTCCAGCGCGGCATGCAATCGATCCTCGACACCTACAACGCCGGTATCGAGGTGGTCAGCGTCAAGATGCTGGGCGTCGATACGCCGTCCCAGGTGCGCACCGCCAATACCGACGTGCAGAAGGCGATCGCCGACAAGGACAAGAAGCGCAACGACGCCGAGGTTTATGCCGCCACCGCCGTGCCCGAAGCGAAAGGCGAAGCCGCCCGCATCGTCAAGGAAGCGGAAGCCTACAAGCAACAGGCGATCGTCCTCGGCGAGGGCGAAGCGCAGCGCTTCTCCGCCATCTATCAGGAATACAGGAAAGCGCCCGACATTACCCGGCGCCGGATCTATCTCGAAACCATGACCGCGGTGCTGAAGCCGCTGCATAAGGTCATCGTCGATGACGACGCCAAGGGCGTGACCCTGCAACTGCCGCCGTCGGCTGGCGCCGCCAAACCGCAGCCCGCCCCTCCAGGTCAACCAGGCAAACCGGGAGGCGCCAAGAAATGAACCGCATTCTCGGCCTCAGTCTCGCGATTTTGGTGCTGCTGCTCACCGGCTTGATGGTGTCGTGCGTCTACACCGTGTCGCAGACCCAGCAGGTGGCTCTCGTCGAATTCGGCCGGCCGATCGGCGTCGTTACCGAGCCCGGCCTGCATTTCAAGTCGCCGCTGCAGAAGGCGCTGTTTTTCGACCGCCGCCTGCTCGACCTCGAAACCCAGAGCGAAGACATTTTCACCGAGGACCATAAGCATGTCTCGGTCGATGTCTTTGTGCGCTGGCGCATCGTCAGTCCCTTGCAGTTCTCGGCCCAACCCGATTTCAACATCGCCGCCGACAATCTGAAGTCGATCCTGTCGTCCAACCTGCGCAGCGTGCTGGGGACCCAGAGCCTGACGGCGCTGCTGTCGGAACGGCGTTCGGCGCTGATGGCGCAGATCCGCGACCGCATGAATGCCGATGCGCGCAATTTCGGCGTCCAGATCGTCGATGTCCGCATCCGCCGCGCCAGCCTGCCGGCCGAAGCGAGCGAGGTGATCTATCAGCGCATGAAGAAAGAGCGCGAGCGCCAGGCCTCCACCTACCGGGCCGAAGGCGATGCCGAGGCGCAGGAAATCCGCGCCAGCGCGGATCGCGATGCCGCGGTGATCAAGGCCGACGCGCAGGCCGAAGCGGCGCGCATCAAAGGCGAGGGCGATGCCGTCAAGACGGCCAAAATCGCTGCCGCCGCCAAGCTCGATCCCAATTTCTATGCCTTCTGGCGCTCGATGCTGGCCTACCAGGACACGCTGGGGTCGAACACCACGGTGGTCCTGTCGCCCAAAAGCGAGTTCCTGAAATACATGAACGACGGCGCTTCCAAGAAGAAATAGCGGCCCGTCTTAACGCTGGCTGATATCCACACCAAAAACGTGTTTGTGACGGCAATTTTCGCGCGTGAGGCGCGGTGCCACGCCGGGGATTGCTGCGAAAAAGCCTATAACGGTTGGGTGTCGTTGACTGTGCGAAGGGGCTGCATGGACAAGGCCGATATCTATCAAAGGCTTGAAGACGAGGCGCGGACGCGCGCCGCCGGCGAACGCAATCCGATCGCCAATGCGGCCAATTTTGCTGCGCTGTTGTGGCAGTACCTGCCCGACATCAACTGGGCCGGGTTCTATTTCCGCAAAGGGCGCTGGCTGGTGCTGGGCCCGTTCATGGGCAAGCCGGCCTGCACCCGCCTGCAGGTGGGGCTCGGGGTCTGCGGCACCGCGGTGGCCGAAGGCCGAACGCTGATCGTTCCCGACGTCCACAAGTTCGCCGGACATGTCGCCTGCGATGCCGCCTCCAATTCCGAACTGGTGGTGCCGCTGTTCAAGTATTCGACCATCATCGGGGTGATCGACATCGACAGTCCGACCATCGGCCGCTTCGATGAGGGTGACGCCAAGGCCATCGAAGCCCTGGGACGGCTGTTCATGCTGCGCAGCGATGATGTTTCGTGAAATTATTCCTACATCCTGCCCAGGTGAGTCTGGCGCACCACGCTGAAGATTATTTCATTCGCTCGCCTATCGGACGTCTTTGCTTCCCATTGCGACCGCATATGCTGTACGCATCCCGTTGCAGTCAGGGGCTCTTGGCCGATGTCTTGGCGTAGTTCGGTTGTTGCCGCATTTAGCGCTGTTTTCTTGATGGTCCCGGCACTCGCGCGGCCGGCGCCGGACAGTTTCGCCGACTTGTCGGCGCATCTGTTGCCGACCGTCGTCAACATCTCGACCAGCCAGACGCTGAAGCCGAGCCAGCGCAATCTCATTCCCGACGTGCCGCCCGGCTCGCCGGTCGAGGACCTGATCAAGAAGTGGTTCGGACCGCGCTCGAACCTGCCGCGCCATGTCTCCTCGCTGGGTTCCGGCTTTGTCATCGATCCGAGCGGACTGATCGTCACCAACAATCATGTCATCGAGGACGCCGACCAGATCACCGTCACCCTCAATGACGGCACTTCGCTGCCGGCCAAACTGGTCGGCCGGGACGACAAGACCGATCTCGCCCTGCTCAAGATCAATCCGCGCCACCCGCTGCCGGCCGCCCATTTCGGCGATTCCGACAAAGCCCGCATCGGCGACTGGGTGATCGCGATCGGCAACCCGTTCGGCCTCGGCTCGACGGTGACGGCCGGTATCGTCTCGGCGCGCAACCGCAATATCGACGCCGGTCCTTATGACGAGTTCCTGCAGACCGACGCGCCGATCAACCGCGGCAATTCCGGCGGGCCGCTGTTTGACATGTCCGGCTCGGTGGTCGGCATCAATTCGGCGATCTATTCGCCGTCGGGCGGCTCGGTCGGCATCGGCTTTGCCATTCCGGCCAATCTGGCGCGGGATATTCTGGGTCAGTTGCGCGCCTTCGGACAGGTTCGCCGCGGCTGGGTTGGTGTGAACATTCAGCCGGTAACGCCGGACATCGCCGAAGGCCTCGGTCTGCCCGGCCCGATGGGGGCGCTGGTCGGCAACGTGACGCCCAACGGTCCGGCGGCGAAGGCCGGCATCCGCACCGGCGACGTGATCGTCGGTTTCGACGGCAAGCGCATTCCCGACGCCCGTGAACTTTCCCGCGCCGCCGCCGCGACCCCGATCGGCAAGACCGTGAACGTCGAAGTGCTGCGCAAGAAGCAGCGCCTGAACACGCGCCTGACGGTGCAGCGCCTCGCCGATCCGCCCAAGCCGCAAAAAGCGGCACCGCCCAAGCGCAAGACCTCGCAGCTCGGCCTCGGCCTGGCGCCGATGAATGCCGCCGTGCGCAACCAGTTCCGGCTGCCCGGCGAGGTTTCCGGCGTGGTGGTGACCGACGTCGATCCCGATAGCGCCGCCTACGAAAAGAACATGCATGCCGGCGACGTCATCGTGGCGGTGCAGGACCAGTTGGTGAAGACTCCGAACGACATCCAGCAGCGTATCGCCGCCGACCTCAAGGCCGGCCGTCACATCGAGGTGCTGCTGGTCAGCCGCGCCGGTTCGCTGCAATACGTGGCGCTGCGGTTCTAGCCCACCTCGTCATGGCCGGGCTTGACCCGGCCATCCATTTAACGCCGCACGATCTTGCAGAACTCGACCGTCCTGGATGGTCGGCTCGGAGGCCGGCCATGACGACAGGGTGAGGTTGCCTACAGCCGATACACCGGCTTTGCCGGCTTGGGCGGCGGCGGGGTGACGATTTCGCCTTCGCAATAGCCCTGCAGATAGAGCACCGCCTTCAGATCGTTATGCGTGATGGCGATTTCCGCCGCTTCCGCGACCAGCGGCTTGGCGTGGAAGGCGATGCCGAGGCCGCCGTTCTCGCCGGCATACTTGATCATGGCGAGATCGTTGGCCCCGTCGCCGATGGCAATCGCGGCGGCCGGTGCGAATTCGCGTTCGGTGAGGGCGCGCTTCAAGGCGTCGAGCTTGGCTTCGCGGCCCAAGATCGGTTCGCCGACCGTGCCGGTCAGCACCTTGCCGTCATCGTGCAGGGTGTTGGACTGATGGCCGTCGAAACCCGCCGCGTCCTTCACCCGGCTGGTGAAATAGGTGAAGCCACCGGAGACCAGCAGCGTCGTGGCGCCGTTCGCCTTCATAGTGGCGACGAGTTCGCGGGCGCCGCCGATCAACAGCACCTTTTCCTTGTAGACCTTTTCCAGCGCCGCAACCGGCATACCCTTGAGCAGCGCGAC
The DNA here is from genome assembly GCA_023259375.1 of Alphaproteobacteria bacterium. Taxonomy (GTDB): domain Bacteria; phylum Pseudomonadota; class Alphaproteobacteria; order Micropepsales; family Micropepsaceae; genus Rhizomicrobium. Next base: position 15,779 of record JAHFQC010000007.1, on the reverse strand, counting down.
GCGCTCGCGCAAGGCGCCTTCGAAGGCGATTTCGCCCCGCATGGCGCGTTCGGTGATGGCGGCGATCTTCGGTCCGATGCCGGCAATGGCGGCCAGTTCGTCGAGGCATTCGCAACTGACGATGGTCGATTCCATGTCGGAAACGAGGAGTTTCTTGCGCCGCCCCGCCGTGGCCACGACATTGATGTCGGCCTTGAGTTCGGTCGCGAGATCGCCCGCCGCTGCCCGTGCCGCATTCTTGACCGCTGCGGGGTCGCCGTCGAAGCCGACATCGAAGGCGCGGCCCTCCGCCAGCCAGGCGACTTCGCCGAACGAACGCAAGCGCGCTGCCAACCGCCCGGCATCCTGTGCAATAACGTTCAGGATATGGGAGAATCGCATTGAGTGCCTCGTATGACGCCGTGCTTATTGCAGGCCCGACCGCCAGCGGCAAGTCGGCGGCCGCGCTGGCGCTGGCCGAGGAAGTCGGCGGCACCGTCATCAATGCCGATTCCATGCAGGTTTATCGCGAGGTGCGCATCCTGTCGGCGCGGCCGTCCGAGGCCGATACCGCGCGCGCACCGCACCTTCTTTATGGCCATGTCGGCGCCGCCGAACGCTATTCGGTCGGGCGCTATCAGATCGATGCCACCGCCGCGCTGGCCGAAGCACGGGCGCAAAACCGGCTGCCGATTTTCGTCGGCGGGACCGGCCTTTATTTCGCTGCCCTGACCGACGGCCTCGCCGCCATTCCCTCGGTGCCGGGCGATATCCGCGAAGCGGCGCGGGTCCGGCTGGAAAGCCTGGGCGTTGCCGGTCTTCACGCCGAGCTGATGGCCCGAGATCCGCTGACCGCAGCGGGCTTGCGCCCCTCCGATCCGCAGCGGGTTTGGCGCGCCTGGGAGGTGTTCGAATCGACCGGCCGGCCGCTGGTGAGCTGGCAGCGGGAAGCCGGGACGCCGGTGCTGCACGGCCTGAAACTCGCCCGTTTCGTGCTCGATCTCGAACGTCAGGACCTGCGCGAGCGCATCCGCGTCCGCTTCTTGAAGATGCTGGAGGAGGGCGCCCGTGCCGAGGCGGCGGTGCTGTCCGGTCTCGACCCCACACTGCCCGCTGCGAAAATCCTAGGATTACGGCAGCTTACCGCCTGGGCCGCGGGCGAGCTCGGGGAAGAGGACGCCATCACCCTGGCGGTGACCGCCACCCGCCAGTTCGCCAAGCGCCAAGTGACGTGGTTCCGTCACCGCATGACAGACTGGACATGGCTGCAAGCGGAGGAATCCTGTAACTTTGTGTCCTTCGTGCGACACATTCTCTCCTAAAATTGCTTGACGACTTCCTGCGCGATCCATAGGTTGCGGCCACCGCAAAGGATTACCATGTGTTCGTTTGGACGGAAGTAGTACTTAGGAAGCCGCACTCCGGTCGGGGGTAACCCCGTTCGGCAGGGCGGCTTCATGCGGGAAAGGGGCGGCAACGCCCCTTTCGCTTTTTCGAAACCAAGCGCAACCAAAACTAGTGCGACCCAGACGTGGCAAGACAAGACACGGACAAGACGATGATCCCCTCGATAAAAGAAATGACTGGCGCCGAAATGGTGATCCAGGCGCTTAAGGACCATGGCGTCGAGCATCTATTCGGCTATCCCGGCGGTGCCGTACTGCCGATTTACGATGCGCTGTTTGCTGCCGCCAACGAACTTGTCCACGTTCTCGTCCGTCATGAGCAGGGCGCCGTGCACGCCGCCGAGGGCTATGCCCGTTCGACCGGGAAATGCGGCGTCGCCCTGGTGACCTCCGGCCCCGGCGCCACCAATGCCGTGACCGGCCTTGCCGATGCCTTGCTCGACTCGATCCCGATCGTGGTTCTCTCCGGCCAGGTCGCGACCCATCTGATCGGCACCGACGCGTTCCAGGAATGCGATACCGTCGGCATCACCCGGCCGTGCACCAAGCATAACTGGCTGGTGAAGGACATCGCCGACCTGCCGCGCGTCCTGCACGAGGCCTTCCAGATCGCGACCACGGGCCGTCCCGGTCCGGTGGTGATCGACATCCCGAAGGACATCCAGTTCAAGAAGGGCTTCTACGTCGAGCCCGACAGCGTCAGCCACCGCACCTACAAGCCGCCGTTCGAGGCCGACATGGATGCGATCAGCCAGGCTGTGGCGCTGATGGCGGCGGCCAAGAAGCCGATCTTCTACACCGGCGGCGGCATCATCAATGCGGGTCCGGCGGCAAGCGAACATTTGCGCGAGCTGGTCGAACTGACCGGCTTCCCGGTGACCTCGACGCTGATGGGCCTCGGCGCTTATCCCGCCTCCGGCGAGAAGTGGCTCGGCATGCTCGGCATGCACGGCACCTACGAAGCCAACAACGCGATGCACGATTGCGACGTGATGATCGGCCTCGGCGTGCGCTTCGACGACCGCGTGACGGGGCGCATCGACGCCTTCTCGCCGGGCTCGAAGAAGATCCATGTCGATATCGACCCGTCGCAGATCAACAAGAACATCCGCGTCGATCTGCCGATCATCGCCGACGCCGGCCAGGCGATCAAAGCCATGATCAAGGTCTGGAAGCAGAAGGAATACAAAGCCGACAAGAAGGCGCTCGCCGAATGGTGGGGGCAGATCGACCGTTGGCGCGCCAAGAACTGCCTCGCCTACAAGCAGAACGGCCACGGCATCAAACCGCAATACGCCATCGACCGGCTCTACCAGCTGACCAAGGACCGCGACACCTACATCACGACCGAAGTCGGCCAGCATCAGATGTGGGCGGCGCAGCGCTACAAGTTCGAACAGCCCAACCGCTGGATGACCTCGGGCGGCCTCGGCACCATGGGTTACGGCATTCCGGCCGCGCTCGGCGTCCAGCTCGCCCATCGCGACAGCCTCGTCATCGACATTGCCGGCGAAGGCAGCGTGCAGATGACCTTGCAGGAAATGTCCACCGCGGTGCAGAGCAACCTGCCGATCAAGATCTTCATCTTGAACAACAAGTATCTCGGCATGGTGCGCCAGTGGCAGCAGCTGATGCACGGCGGGCGCTATTCGCACTCCTACTGCGAAGCCATCCCCGATTTCGTCAAGATGGCGGAAGCGTTCGGCTGCGTCGGCATCCGTTGCGAGAAGCCGGAAGAACTCGATGCGGCGATCCAGAAGATGATCGATTGCCCGAGGCCGGTGCTGTTCGACTGCGTCGTCGACCAGATGGAGAACTGCTATCCGATGATCCCCTCGGGCGCGGCGCACAACGAAATGATCCTGTCCGACGCGGACGAAGAGGCGACCGAGGTCAGCGACGCCGGAAAGATGCTGGTGTGATGCGGTACCTCTACGTCAAATGGGTCCACAAGGACCCGGGCGCGCCGGTTCACATCTACAGTGAGCTCGATGGCGACCGCTACGAGACCCGCAAGGTCGAGGTTTACGCCGACGGCCGCAAAGGCTTCGCCGATGCGTCGGAGAACGCGGGCGGCACGGTGCTGAGCGATATGAAGGTCCCGTCGCTCAAGGAACTCGAGACGATGCCGGAATACCAGGCCAAGGAAATTCCGGCGGAAGATTTTCAGAAAATGTGGTTGAGGCGCAGATGAATACCTCCCGAATCGAACGACACACCTTCGCCATCCTGGTCGACAACGAAGCCGGCGTGCTCGCCCGCATCGTCGGCCTGTTCTCGGGCCGCGGCTACAACATCGAAAGCCTGACGGTGGCCGAGATCGATCCCAGCCAACACACCTCGCGAATTACCATCGTGACCTCGGGGACACCGGAAATCCTCGAGCAAATCCGTGCCCAGATCGGCCGCGTGGTCCCGGTGCACCGCGTCGTCGACTGGACGGTGGACAAGCCTTCCATTGCGCGCGAAATGGCGCTGGTCAAAGTCGCCGGAACCGGCGAGAAGCGGGTCGAAGCCTTGCGCATCGCCGACGCTTTCCGCGCCCGCCCCGTCGACACCACCCACACCAGTTTCGTATTCGAGATCACCGGCAGCCCGGAGAAGATCAACCAGTTCGTTGATCTGATGCAGCCGCTTGGTCTGGTTGAGATTTCCCGCACCGGCGTGGCCGCGATCAGCCGCGGTCCGGACCCGATGTAACCCTATTCGGCTGGGCCGGGCTTGCTTGCCGCGGCAAAGCTGAAGGCGTAGACGGGACTTGGCCATTTGGCAGGCCGCTACGTCTCTGGATCGAAAACAGGAGCCTTACTAAATGCGCGTCTACTACGATCGGGATGCCGATCTGAAATTCATCGTCAACAAGAAGGTTGCCGTCATCGGGTTCGGCAGCCAGGGTCATGCTCATGCCATGAACATGCGCGACTCCGGCGTCAAGGACATCGTGATCGGGGCCCGTCCGGGCAATTCCTGGAAGAAGGCGGAAGCCGCCGGCTTCAAGGTGATGAGCGTTGCCGATGCCGCCAAGTGGGCCGACGTCATGATGATGACGACCCCCGACGAGCTGCAGGCCGACATCTACAAGGACGACCTGGCGCCGAACATGAAGCAGGGTGCGGCTCTGTTCTTCGCGCACGGCTTCAACATCCATTTCCGCCTGATCGAGGCGCGCAAGGATCTCGACATCGTCATGGTGGCGCCCAAGGGCCCCGGCCACACGGTGCGCGGCGAATACCTCAAGGGCGGCGGCGTGCCGTGCCTGATCGCGGTGGCACAGGATGCCAGCGGCAATGCCCATGACCTCGGCCTTGCCTATGCGTCGGCGATCGGCGGCGGCCGTTCCGGCATCATCGAGACGACGTTCCGCGAAGAGACCGAGACCGATCTGTTCGGCGAGCAGGTTGTGCTCTGCGGCGGCCTCGTCGAACTCATCCGCAACGGCTGGGAGACGCTGGTCGAAGCCGGTTATGCGCCGGAGATGGCCTATTTCGAGTGCCTGCACGAAGTGAAGCTGATCGTCGACCTGATCTATGAAGGCGGCATCGCCAACATGAACTACTCGATCTCCAACACGGCCGAGTACGGCGAATACGTCACCGGCCCGAAGATCGTCACGCCCGAGACCAAGCTGGCGATGCGCGAAGCCCTCAAGAACATCCAGTCGGGCAAGTTCGCTCGCGATTGGGTGCTCGAGAACAAGGCCGGCCAGCCGTCGTTCAAGGCGACCCGCGCCATCAACAACCAGCACCCGATCGAAGAGGTCGGCGGCAAGCTGCGCGCCATGATGCCTTGGATCGGCAAGAACAAGCTGGTCGACAAGGACAAGACCGGCGGCGAAGGCTGATTGCTTTCATGCGTCATGGCCGGGCTTGACCCGGCCATCCAGGAAAGGCGGTGCTGCGGCGCCGCCTTTTTTGTTGCATTTTTCTGCCCCCGCGGGCGCACAAATTTCAGCATCTGCACGAAGACCGTGGGGGAAGTGCCCGTTAGGGCAAAGGGGGCTTATTCACTTTCGCGCGAGCCCCCTTCGGCGCGTACGCGCCACTTCCCCGCGATCTATATGTTGGTGGAGAAATCGCGTCGCTCGCGGGGGCAAAAAAAAGAGCGACTGCGTCATTTGTGGTATCGACGTGCGCGCGCTTGCACGCGATCCTGGCGGTGTAATCAAGAGAAAGTGCCGCCGATGTTCAGGAAATTCGCCGTTCTCGCCGTTGCCGCGCTGGCAATGCCGTCGTTTGCCGGTTCGGTCGAAACCGCCGCGCAACTCCGCGACAAGGCGCTGACCGACACGACGGCCTGGAACATCGTCGAAACGCTGACCAGCGAGGTGGGGCCGCGTCCGATCGGCAGTGCATCCTACGCTCGCTCGCGCGATTGGGCTGTCGCCAAGCTGAAAGCGCTCGGTTTCACCAATGTGCATGTCGAGACCTTCCCCGAGCCCGCTTGGATCCGCGGCGCCGAATCCGCCGAGATCGTGGGCGCCCATCCGCAGAAACTCGCAATGCTCGGGCTCGGCTTTTCCGTGCCGACGCCGAAAGGCGGCATCGAGGCGCCGGTGGTGGTGTTCGGCTCTTATGCCGAGATGCTGGCGCAGCCGCCGGGATCGCTGACCGGCAAGATCGTGCTGGTCAATCAGCCGATGACCCGCACCCAGGACGGCACCGGCTATGGTTCCGCAGTGGAAGCGCGCAACGGCGATAGTGAAGCGGCCAAGCGCGGCGCGGTCGCGTACCTCGTGCGTTCGATTTCGACCAGCACCAACCGTTCGCCCCACACCGGCTGGACCGGCGGGCCTGGGCCGCACATTCCGTGCGCCGCGCTCGGCGTGCCCGATGCTGACATGGTGGCCGCGCTGGCCCGTCACGAGACCGTCCGTATACGGCTGAAGCTGCAGTCCACCGTCGATCAAAAGGCGGTGGCGTTCGATGTTTCCGGCGAGATCAAGGGCCGCGAAAAGCCGGACGAAATCGTCGTCATCGGCGGTCATCTCGATTCCTGGGATCCGGGCACAGGCGCGATCGATGATGCGGCCGGCCTCGCCATCACCACCGCGGCCGCCAAGCTGATCGGCGATCTGCCGGCTCATCCGCGCCGCACCATTCGCGTGGTGTGGTGGGGGTCGGAAGAGAACGGCGGTTCGTCGGAAGCCTATGCCAAGGCCCACGCGGGCGAGCACATCGTCATCGCCGGCGAAAGCGATCTCGGTGCCGATCACGCCTACAAGGTTGCGCTGCCGCAAGGCATGCCGGGCCTCGATGAAGTGATGGCGCCGCTCAAGACCATCGTGTCGCCCGAACCGCCGCATCATGGCGGCTCCGATATCGCCGGCTTGCAGGAAGCGGGCGTGCCGATCCTGGCGGTGTCGGAAGATGCCTCGCGCTATTTCGATTATCATCACTCGGCCGACGATACGCTGGCGGTGGTCGATCCGGATGGGCTGAAGCAGAACGTCGCCGTCTGGGCCAGCCTCGTTTACCTCGTTGCCGACTCCGATATCGATTTCCACAAGGCGCCCGCAAAATAAATCACGGCTGTTGTGTTGGGACTGCAAGCCATTTGCAGTCCTGACCAACGCTGTCATGCGCGCGTCCCTGCGGCCAAATACTTGATGCGCTTCGCTGGCTTCGTCCGGCGTCGCAGGCGCGCGAAAAACGCGAAAACTCCCTTGAAGAATGCGGGAGGTTTCCCCATCTACGCTATATCCCAATTCGTATAAGCACTCGCCAAGCCGCACGCCGTTCGGCATGATGGCCGCCGGTGGGGCTGTGCGATGGCTGGGTTTTTCAAAGTTCTGTGGCGCATCAATGCGGTGCTGGCGTTCGTCGCGCTGATCGCGGTGATCGGTTTCGTGGTGTTGCTCTCGAAAGAGCGGATCGACCGGCCGCTGCTCGCCTATTTCGTACCGCCGCCCGCCGCTGCCGTCGTTCCGAAGGCCGTGACCTACCGCTATGAACTCGAAAAGGATTTGCTGATCGGCGCCGATACCGCGTCGGCGGATTTCGAACTTTATCGCCTGGTGCGCTGGGGCAAGATCGACGGCAAACCGATGCCACCGGAGGCCTCGGCCGCCGTCAATCTATTGGTGGCGGATAAAAAAACGGGCAGCACCAAGTGGATGTTCGCAGGTTTCGACCGCACCATCATCAACCAGGAAACGGTCCTCACCGGCCGTTGGTATTGGTGCGAGCCGGAGACCGACGATGATGTGCCGGTCGAAATCGTGGTGCTGAAAGTGATCGAGGCCGACACCAATGGCGACGGCGCCCTGACGCTCGACGACCGCCAGACTTTGTACGTCGCCCGCTTCCCCACAGTGGGGCCCGTGAAGCTGCTGGAGGCCGACGCGATCTGGTTCACGATGCAGAAGAACAAGGAATACCAGATCGGCTATCGCGAAAAGGGCGAAGGATATCTCGCCACCTACGCGCTGCCGGATTTCACGCTGGTGTCAAAGACCAAGATCGAAGGCATGCCGAATTAGCCGAGGGGGTACTATGTCTGAAGAGAACCGGTTCTTCCGTTGGGTGTGGCGGTTCAATGCGGTCGTGATCGCGCTTGCCGTGCTCGGTCTCGTGGGGATCGCTGCAGCAAGTTTGGTCTGGGAATACCTGCGACCCTGGCAACCTGAAAAGCCGGTGGGCCATTTTGCGCCAGTAACCAGCGTCGCCGAGGCCAGGAACACCTACCGGCTGCGGGCGTCGGGGACCATCGCTTTCGCCAAGCCGGGGGCGCAGCAAGTGGACATGGTTTTTTCGCTCGGCGATTGGGCCGGTAATCCATCGGAATACGGTTTGCAGGATGTCAGCAGCGCCCGCCGCTCGCGCGAGGCCTACAATGCCAACCTGCTGCTGGTGAACAGTGAAACCGGCGAAGGGCATTGGTTGTTCTCCGGCGTGGGACGCAACGTCGAAAGCTGGGATGCGGTGATCGATCCGGGAGCGAAAGATCCCGTGAACGTGACGCCGACCGGGGCGCAGGTCATCGTCGCCTCCGGCGCAACCCCGCGCTATTTTGGCGACACGCAGTCGGTGGTCGCGGTGATCCTGAAAGTGATTGAAAAGGACCGCAATGGCGATGGCTCGCTCGACGACAAGGACGGCGTGTCATTCTATTTCTATCGTCTCGGCGACAACGCCGCGCTCAAGCTGCTGGATGTCGACCTCGTGCTGTCGCAAACCCAGATCGGCGCCAATCGCTACGCCATTTCCTACGAGTCGAAAGGAGCGGCTTTCCTGGCTGTTTTTTCGGTCCCCGATTTCAAGCTCGTGACCAGGAAGCCGCTGCCAAAACTGCCGAGCTAGTGTTCAGCGCCGCACCGAAGGTATAAATCGCTCCCGGATTGCTTTGGAGAGATGGATGCACGTCACCGGTCATTGTTATTGCCAGAAGATCAGGTTCGAAGCCGAGGCCGATCCGGCGGCGGTTCTGGTCTGCCATTGCACCGATTGCCAGGAATTGACCGGCTCGACCTATCGCGTCGTGGTGGCGGCGAAAGATCTGAAAATCCTCTCCGGCACGCCGAAAGTCTGGATCAAGACGGCGGAGTCGGGACGCCAGAAGGCGCATTCCTTCTGCCCCGATTGCGGCTCGCCGATCTATTCCGGCGCCCCCGACGGCAGCCTCGCCGCGGTCACCTTGCGCGTCGGTACCCTCGATCAGCGCCGCGAACTGGAGCCGCACAAACAAATCTGGACCCGCTCCGCGCTGCCCTGGGCGCTCGATCTCCACGACCTGCCGGGAAACGAGAAACAGTGACCCACTTTCGTCATGGCCGGGCTTGACCCGGCCATCCAGGCGGTGGGGCTATGGTTTACATTTCGCCAAACGGAAAAATGGATGGCCGGGTCGGAGCCCGGCCATGACGTATTAGGATAAGCGTTCAGCGGCCGACCCGCCGCCGCGGCGCTTGAGTAAAAACTACGTCGGGTTTTCCAGACTGAACGTCTCGCTCTCGGCGTCGTAGGAGAACAGTTCCGCGTAGCGTCCCCAGCTCGTGATCGCGCGCAAGGTTTCGTCGGCGGCGTCGTCGGTGAACTTGTCTTCGAGTTCGTCGATGAAGCGGCGGCGCGGTGCGGTGTGGCTGGAGCGTTCGTCCAGGACTTTGCGGATATGGGCGGCGAACGGCACGCTGGCGATCAGCGTCCGCTGGAAGATTTCCTTGCGGGTCTGGTTTTCGGATTCGGCAAAGTGGCGGCCCAGCGGGGTCAGCCGCACGTCGCCGCCTTCCATTTCGCCGAGGTGGAGCATCTGCATCGCTTCGGTCATCGGAAACAGTTCGTCGACTTCGAGCTGCAGGTCGGAGGCGATGTCGGGCAAGTCGGCTTTGCCGTGATACGGCGGCGCGTTGAGCGCTTCGATCAAACCGGCCAGCGCGCTGGTGGAGGAACGATGGATCGGCGCGTCGGGGATGAAGCCGACGGGTTGCAGGTTGCGCTGGCGTTCGATCCGCCGCGAAGTCATTTCGACATAGATGCGGTCGACGCAATCCTCGAACTTGGGATCGGCGCGGTCGCGTGGATGGGCGAGATCGATCCTGATCTCGGTGGTGACGCGTCCCGGGTTGGAGGAGAAGATCAAGGCGCGGTCGCACATCTGCACCGCTTCCTCGATGTTATGGGTGACGAGCAGGATCGATTTGATCGGCAGCTTTTTCTGCTGCCACAGCTCGATCAGGTCGGTGCGAAGGTTTTCCGCGGTCAAGACGTCGAGCGCCGAGAACGGCTCGTCCATCAACAGAATGTTGGGATGCACGACAAGAGCGCGGGCAAAGCCGACGCGTTGGCGCATGCCGCCGGAAAGTTCGCGCGGATAGGCGCTTTCGTAGCCGTCGAGGCCGATCAGGTCGATTGCTTCGATGGCCCGGGTGCGGATTTCCTTTTCGGGAAGGCCGAGCGCTTCAAGCCCGAGCTGCACGTTTTCCAGCACCGTCAGCCAGGGAAACAGTGCGAAGCTCTGGAACACCATCGCGATGCCGCGCGCCGGGCCATCGATCGGGGTGCCAAGATACGAGAGAGTGCCGCCTTGCGGCCGTGCCAATCCCGCAATCAGACGCAGCAAGGTCGATTTGCCCGAACCGGAACGGCCGAGCAGACCGACGATCTCGCCCTCTTTCAAGGTGAGATTGACGCCGTCGAGCACCAGCAACTGGTCGCCGCCCGGACGCCGGAACGAGCGGCGCACATTGGCGACATCGAGGAGAACGTTGGTATCCATTGTTTCTCTCTCACGCGAGACGGAACTTGCGTTCCGCGTACCAGTAAAGCGGCCGCCAGAACAGGCGATTGACCACCACGACGAAGATGCACATCGTGCAAACGCCGATCACGATGCGCTTGAAATCGCCCGCCGTGGTGGCGTCGGCGATATAGGCGCCGAGACCGTAGGCATGCAGCGATTTGTTGCCCCAGCTTACCACTTCGGCGACGATGGCCGCGTTCCACGATCCGCCGCTCGCCGTGATGGCGCCGGTGACGTAGTAGGGCATCACCGCCGGCAGCGCGACGGTCTTCCACCACAGCCAGCCTTTGACCTGGAAATTGGCGGCGGCGTCCTTGAGTTCGCGCGGCAGGGCGGAGGCGCCGGCAATGACATTGAAGAGGATGTACCACTGCGTTCCCAAGACCATCAGTGGCGACAGCCAGATGTCGGGGTTGAGGTTCCAATGGACGATCAGGACCACCGCGACCGGGAAGACGAGGTTGGCCGGGAAGGCGGCGAGGAATTGCGCCACCGGCTGGATCACGCGCGTCAGCTTGGGCCTGAGGCCGACATAAACGCCGATCGGCGTCCAGATCACGCTGGCCAGCGCGATCAGAACCATCACCCGCAGCATGGTGGCCATACCGCGAAGTCCGGCATCGAGCAGGTCCGGCCAGCGGAAGGAAACACCGACAAAGCGCACCAGGCGCCACGTCACCCAGGCGCCGATCAGGGTGACCAGGCCGTACCAGATGATATCGCCCGTGCGCGACCGGCGCTCCGTCTCCGAGGCGACGTGCGGTCGGCCGGCCGGCGCCTTCAAGGTCCAGCTCCAGTGCATCAGTCGGGAAAAAGGGTGGGTCAGGGCATCGAAGACCCGCGAGCGGCGGTACATCGTCAGCGCCCAGCTTTCCGGTTCTTCGTCGCCCGGTTCGGAATCGATGCGGAACCGGTCGGCCCAGGCCACCAGCGGCCGGAACAGGAGCTGGTCGAAAATGATGATCACCACCAGCATGGCCAGAATCGCCCAGGCGATGGCGGCGAGATCCTTGGCGGCAATGGCGGTGGCGATATAGGAGCCGATGCCCGGCAGCGACACGGTGGTCGGCCCGACGCTGATCGCCTCCGACAGGGTGACGAAGAACCAGCCGCCAGACATGCTCATCATCATGTTCCAGACCAGCTGGGGCATGCCGAACGGCGCCTCAATGCGCCAGAATCGGGTCCAGCCGGAAAGGCCGAAGGTTTTGCCGGCCTCGGTCAGCTCGGCCGGGACCGTCCGCAAGGACTGGTAGAAGCTGAACGCCATATTCCAGGCCTGGGACGTGAAAATGGCGAAAACTGCAGCAATTTCAGCGCCTAAGACCCGCCCAGGGGCGAGTGACAGGAAGAACACCACGGTGACCGAGATGAACCCAAGGATGGGGACCGACTGCAGGATGTCCAAAAGCGGAACAAGCAGCATTTCCGCCCGCCGGGATTTGGCCGCCCAGGTCGCGTAAGTGAGTGTGAACAGTAGCGAAAACGCCATGGCCGCGAGCATTCTGAGGGCGGTCCGGAAGGCGTAATGCGGCAGATGCGAGGGATCGAGCGCGATCGCGTTGGCGGTTTTTACGGTCAGCGGCCCCAAGAGTTCGCGGCTGGCCTCGGCCAACAGCACGACGGCTCCGAATACGATGAGAACAGCCAGCACGTCCCACGCGCGCGGCATGAGCCGTCTGGTCTCGATCGAGACGGGTGCCAGTATTTTCATGCCGGAAGCGCTCGGGAACGCGGGCGCACGTAACCACGCAAACGGACTCCGGGCAAAATGAAAGTTCGGTCACAACAGCCTGTTTGACCGGCTTTTTTCGTGATTTTCGCGGGCGGTTAATTTTCGCCGCAGGAACAGGGGTTTGACTTGCACCCTGCGACAGTTCCGGCATAAATACGCCGGCAAAGCGAGGACCCTCGCGTTCTGTTCACGGGCGTTCAAGGGCGATTCGTTAAGGGTTTAGCGAGCTGATAACTCGGCGGGCGGAACGGCGATCCGGCGATGACGCAAGGTGTGGTCAGGCATGTTGAAGGCTGCGGATTTTCCGCAGGCATGCTTGCGCGCGCGCGTACGCCCCGTCCTTCCCTCGGTTTGCCGCGTTGCGAGCTTCTCCTCCTTAGATGCCCCTAGGCGCCGGCGGGTGCGGAGATCCGTGCCGGGTGTTTAGGGGAAGTCGCAACAAAGGAGAGATCGAAGCCGCGTGTTTGCGGTGAACGGAAGGAACGTATTGGCCATGACGACGACATCACCCGAAACCAACAAAGTACGGATTTTCGACACGACGCTGCGCGACGGCGAGCAATCGCCTGGCGCGGCCATGACGTTCGAGGAAAAACTCGAAGTCGCGGATCTGCTCGATGCGCTCGGGGTCGACATCATCGAAGCGGGCTTCCCGATTTCGAGCCAGGGCGATTTCGATGCGGTGTCGGAGATCGCACGGCGGGTGAAAAACGCCAGTGTTTGCGGGCTTTCCCGCGCCGGGTTCAAGGACATCGACCGCGCCGCGGAAGCGGTGAAGCACGCCAAAAGGCCGCGCATTCACACCTTCATTTCCACCAGCCCCGTGCACATGAAGCACAAGCTGAACATGGGCGCCAATGCGGTGCTCGATGCGATCGGTGCCTCGGTCGCGCATGCGCGCAATCTCGTGGACGACGTGCAGTGGAGCGCCGAAGACGCCACCCGTACCGAACGCGATTTCCTCTGCCAGTGCGTCGAGCTGGCGATCCGTTCCGGTGCCACCACGATCAACATCCCGGATACGGTCGGCTATGCCACGCCGCAGGAGTTCTATGAACTCATCCAGATGCTGTTCAACCGGGTGCCCAATATCGACAAGGCGGTGATCGCCACCCATTGTCACAACGACCTCGGTCTGGCGGTGGCCAACTCGCTGGCGGGTGTGCTGGCGGGGGCGCGGCAGGTGGAATGCACCATCAACGGCATCGGCGAACGGGCCGGCAATGCCGCCCTCGAAGAAATCGTCATGGCGCTCAAGGTCCGCAAGGACCTGATGCCCTACGAAACCGGTATCCATTCGACGCTGCTGGCCAAGGCCTCTAAGCTGGTCTCCAACGTCACCGGCTTCCCGGTGCAGTACAATAAGGCGATCGTCGGCAAGAACGCCTTCAGCCACGAAAGCGGCATCCATCAGGACGGCATGCTGAAGAACGTGGAAACCTACGAAATCATGCGCCCCGAGACCGTGGGCGTGAAGGAAACCCAGCTGGTGCTCGGCAAGCTGTCGGGCCGCCATGCCTTCAAGGACAAACTAGGCCAGCTCGGCTACGAACTGGCCGACGCCGCCTTCGAGGACGCGTTCCGCCGCTTCAAGGCCTTGGCCGACAAGAAGAAGAGCGTGTTCGACGACGATATTATCGCGCTCGTCGACGACGAGATCGTCCGCTCCCAGGATCTCATTCAGGTCAAGGCCTTAAAGGTCATGACCGGGGTCGGCATCCCGCCGTCGGCGGAAATGACCCTGCTCATCGAGGGCGAGGAAAATCACGTCGAGGTGACCGGCGACGGCGCCGTCGATGCGATTTTCAACGCGATTCGCGAGCTCTATCCCCACACGGTTAACCTGCAACTTTACCAGGTAAAAGCTGTGACCGAGGGCACCGACGCGCAGGCCCATGTCAGCGTCCGGCTCGAAGAGGATGGACGTACGGTCACAGGTCGCGGGGCAGACACCGATACGCTGGTGGCTTCTGCCTACGCCTATGTTAATGCACTCAACAAGCTCTTGGTGAAACGAAGGAAGCAGGCGCCGGAAGCGCTCAACGTCGCGAAATGATTAACGCCCGGCTCCGGGGATGTCTCGGAGCCGGGCCCGCTCGTTTGAGGGCCTTTCGGCTTCTGACTGGGAAAGGAATGGCAGGTTAAGCATGTTCGGCAGTCTTCTCGGCGCGCTGTCGAGCGATATGGCGATCGATCTCGGAACCGCGAACACCCTGGTTTACGTCAAGGGGCGCGGTATCGTTTTGAACGAACCCTCGGTCGTCGCCACGATCAATCGAGGAGGCAAGAAGCAGGTCCGTGCCGTCGGCAACGACGCCAAGATGATGCTGGGGCGTACCCCTGGGAACATCGAGGCGATTCGGCCGATGCGCGACGGCGTCATCGCGGATTTTGAAGTTGCGGAAGAGATGATCAAGCATTTCATCCGCAAGGTTCATAACCGCCGCTCCTTTGCCAATCCGATGATCATCGTGTGCGTGCCCTCAGGTTCCACGGCTGTGGAGCGGCGTGCCATTCAGGAATCGGCCCTTTCGGCCGGCGCCCGGCGTGTATTCCTGATCGAGGAACCGATGGCGGCGGCGATCGGCGCCGGTCTGCCGGTTTCCGAACCGACCGGTTCGATGGTGGTCGATATCGGCGGCGGCACCACGGAAGTGGCCGTGCTGTCGCTCGGCGGCATCGTCTATTCGCGTTCGGTGCGCGTGGGCGGCGACAAGATGGACGAGGCGATCATCGCCTACATCCGTCGTCATCAGAACCTGCTCATTGGCGAAGCCTCGTCGGAACGGATCAAGAAGGAAATCGGGTCCGCGGCGCCGCCGATGGACGGCTCGGGGGTGACCCTCGAAATCAAGGGCCGCGACCTCCTCAACGGCGTGCCGAAGGAAATCACCATTACCCAGCGGCACATCGCCGAGGCTCTGGCCGAGCCGGTGGGGCAGATCGTCGAGGCGGTCAAGGTTGCGCTCGAAGCGACCCCGCCGGAACTGGCTGCCGACATCGTCGACAAGGGCATCGTCCTGACCGGCGGCGGCTCGCTGCTCGCCAATCTCGACCAAGTGTTGCGTGAGGAAACCGGATTGCCGGTTTCGATCGCCGATGATCCCTTGTCCTGTGTGGCGCTCGGCACCGGTCGGGTGCTGGAAAACACCAAGGGCATGCGGCACGTTTTGTCGACGGCGTTCTGAGCGCCTCGCGGTCTGCTAAGCTGAGGGCCGCGCGTCGGAGCAGGTATGGGTAACGGCGGTTGGAGGATTTCGCGGTCGCGCGGCAGAGCCCATCTGCCGCTCACCGTTGTTGCCGTCCTCGCCGTAGCCCTGATTCTGTTCGGCAAGGCGCGGTCGTCGCTGTTCGACGATGCCCGCACCAATCTGTCGGACTGGATGCGTCCGGCGCTTTCGGTGACCCGGGCGCCGATGGAAGCG
>JAHFQC010000127.1 GCA_023259375.1 Alphaproteobacteria bacterium | reverse complement strand
TTCGTCAAGGAAGGCGCGGTGGTGCCGACCGGCGTGGCGCAGCAGTACACGAGCGAAAAGCCGGGTGCGCCAATCACGATCACGGTCTACACCGGCAAGGACGGCGCCTTCGATGTTTATGAGGATGACGGCACATCGACCAGCTATCGGAAGGGTGCCTTCGCGCGCATTCCGGTCGCTTGGAATGAAGCCGCGGGTACGCTCACCATCGGCGCTCGCAAGGGTTCGTTCCCCGGCATGGTCGCGACACGTACCTTCAAGGTCCGCTTTATCTCCGGCCCGACCAAGACTGCGCTCGATTTCGACGCCAAGGGCGCCGAGGTCGTGAAGTACAGCGGCGAAGCGGTGGTGGTGAAACGGAAATAAAGGCGCTTATGCGTGCGCGCTGCGTCATGCGGTGCGCACGCGCTCTTACTCCGCCGGGATCTGGCTTTCGATGCCGTGGGTGGGAAGGACCGGCTTGGCCGTCTGCGTCTTGGCGTAGGCGATCAGGTCCAGTGCCTCCTGCATCAGGAAGCGCATCGCCGCGCTGGCCGCGTCGGCATCGCCGTTCACGATGGCGTCGGCGACCTTCTTGTGATCGGCGGCTGAGGCTTGTTCCACACCCTTGAAATAGTTGGTCGCCCGGATCGAGAAGCGCGCGGCGGTATCGATCATGTCGCAAAGCTGGGCATAGAAGCGGTTGCCGCTGGCGCGCATCACCGCGACATGAAAAGCGATATCGCTGGTCAGCGGATCGTCGTCGCCGTGCTCGGCCGCGATCATGCGATTGATCGCGTTGGTGATGGTGGCGATATCGCTGCGGTTGGCGACTTCGGCGGCCATCGCGGCGGCGACCGGCTCCACCGCCATGCGCATCTGGGTGAATTCCGCCAGGAGCTGGAACGACAGCTTGCGCTCAAGCAGCCAGCGCAGCACGTCGGGATCGAGGAAATTCCACGCCCTTTCGGGCTGTACCCAAGTGCCGTGGCGCGGCCGCGCGGCGATCAGGCCCTTCGCGGTCAGCATTTTCACCGCCTCGCGCAACACGCTGCGCGAGACGTTGTACTGCCCGCACAGCACGGCCTCGATCGGGAACGGGTTTTCCTCGGAATAGCGGCCGGTGACGATGGCGACGCCAAGATCTTCCATGACGCGAAAGGTGAGGTTGGAACCGGCCATGCCGCCGACCGAGGTTGGTTGCACGCCCGTGGCGGAGCTTTGCGCCGAGGAATTACGCATCGACGGTTCCCTTCGAGAGTGCCGTCGGGATGACCTCTGCGTGTGGTCCAACCTGAGGCAACAGCTTCCGATGGTGGTAACGATACCAATATCCGCCTTCAACCGCAATCCAGCGGAAGCTGCGCCAAGGTCGGCTAGTTCTTGTTGCCGGGCAAAGTGCAAACCGCACCGCGCTTGGCGGCCGTCGGACAATCGATCGCCTCGAATGGCCACTTGCTGCCGTCCTGCGGGATGTACGCAACGATACCCTTGGGCACCATCGGGCAGGCGAACTCGACGACATACTGCTTCTTGGCTTCAATCTGACCGATGACCCGGGTGGTTGCGTCGGTGGCGGCGCAGGAGACGTTGTTCTTGGCGAGCGCATCGCGGAACGTCTTCAACGTCGGGCCGATCTCGCCGTTATCCGACAGCTTGCACGGCAGGCCGCGCTTGGCCGACTGATTGCAGGTTTCTACATGCACGGGAATGGTCGCGCCGGGCAGGGCGACGACCATCATGTAGCCCTGGCCGCCCTCGCAAGCGACTTCGTCGAACTCGATATGATTGGCAGCGTTCTGACCCGCCCAGCGGAAATCCTTGACCGTGCAG
Organism: Alphaproteobacteria bacterium; assembly: GCA_023259375.1. Classification (GTDB taxonomy): domain Bacteria; phylum Pseudomonadota; class Alphaproteobacteria; order Micropepsales; family Micropepsaceae; genus Rhizomicrobium. Next base: position 8,260 of record JAHFQC010000127.1, on the reverse strand, counting down.
GTGTGTCCCGAAGCCGAGAGCATTCTGGCCGCCACGGCTTTCAGATCGGCATTGCCCGGCAGCATGCAGGTTGCCGTCGGCTTGCGCTTGGCGGCGATATCCGCCTTGGCGGTGGAGTCGGAGGCAAAGCAGGAGAAGCCGTACGGCTTGGCCGGCTCTTGCGAGACGAGGAAATAGCCCATGCCGTTCGAGCACGACGCTTCATAGGTCTCGGTCTGGACCGTCTGTCCGTTCACGGTCTCGGGGCCGGCGGCAACACGCATCGCGTCGGTCACTTCGCACGACAGTGGCATCGATTTGACGAGCGCCGCGGCGGCGACCTTATCTTCTGCCAGCACCTGTTCGAGCGTCTTGCCTTTTGCCTTGTCTTCCTTGGTGAGGCGCTTCGCGTCGGTGGCGTAGTCCTGCAGCTTGTTGAACTGATCCTGCGAGAGCTGGCCCCGCGGCATACCCTGGCCCGACGTCGCGCCGTTCGTTGGCAGGCCGCTTCCTTGCGCAAGCGCCGCCCCCATGACAGCGATTACCGTTCCAATCAAGACGAAGCCGGTACGCATGTTGTCCCTCCCGTATTTTTAAATGATTGTCTGATGATAGAGCCCGCCACGGCAGCTTCCAAGCAAGAGCTGGGCACCGGCGCGCGACTAACGACAATTTGACCGTGTCCCGCGCAGAAGCGGTTGACACAATTTTGCCTCAATTCGACGGGGCTGAAACGTCATCAAACGGTCATGTGACTTGAGCCGATGCCTGCTTCGGCGATATCCCGGTAGGTGCATGGTCTGGGAGGATTCGGATGCGCAAGATCGCTGCAGGTTTGGCGTTTGGCGTCATGGTGGTGGGGCTGGCAACGGCGCAGGATCTTCCGGCGCAGAAAGGCTACCTCAAGCCCGGCACGGTCGACATCATGTCGGTGCTGCCGGCGGGCCCGGTTACGGGCGATGCGCGCTACGACGCCGACCGGGCGATCTTCAAGGCGACCCGCCGCTATATCGGCACACCGCGCTGGGAAATGGCGACCAAGGATGTGAGCTGGAAAGATGCCGACATGCTGGCCGGCCTATCCTGCGCCCTTGGCACGGTAGTGACGCCGAAGGATGTGCCGCACATCCTCGCCCTGATCCACAGGGCGAGCGACGATACCCAGCGCGAGACCAATATCGCGAAGAATGCAAACAAGCGTCTGCGTCCGTTCCAGATCGACGCCGGGGAGATCTGCCAGCCGGCGAAGGAGCTTGCGGACAGCTATGACTATCCCAGCGGCCATACGACCGGCGGCTGGACCTGGGCACTGGTGCTGGCTGACGTCGTCCCCGACCGCGCGTCGCAGATTTTGGCCCGCGGCCGCGCCTATGGCGAAAGCCGGATCGTGTGCGGCGCTCATAACGCCAGCGCGGTCGAAGCCGGCCGCCTGTCGGCGACGGTGACGATGACCTCGGTGCGGGCGACCGCGACCTATCTGCGCGACCTCAAGAAGGCGCGGGCCGAGTTCAAGGCGCTGAAGAAGACAACGCCCGATGCGAGCGTATGCGAAGCCGAACGCGGGCTGATATCGCAGAACATTTTCGCGCCGGCGCCCTAAAGCGTCGGACGCTTTCAGGCGACACGATCAGGCCGGAACTTTTTCTGGAGGGCGGGTGTCGCCGCAACGGGGGCATAATCCGCCGCCGGCAGGACCATGCGTACCGTGGTGCCGGCGCCGGGCATGCTCTCGATTTCGAATTTGCCGCCCATCAGTTCGACCAGTCCCTTCGCAATCGGGATGCCGAACGCCAGGCCCTTGCCCATGGCGATGAGGTGATTGCGCGGGTGCCCGAACGGCCGTTTCAGATCCTCCAGGCGTTCAGGCGGAATGCCCTCGCCATGATCGCTGATTTCGATTGCGATCCTTGATTTTCGCGGTTTGATCTCGATGGTGATGGCGCCGCCTTCGGGGGAGTGGCGCACCGCGTTGGACAGGATGCGTTCGATCGCCTGGGCGAGGCTGGTGGGCGAGGCCCGGCAGATGGCTTGCCGGTCGGGACGGACGAGCGACACCCGCAGGGCCTTTTCCTGGATGCGCTGCTGCAGGGCGTTGATCGCCTTGCGGGCGGGGACGGCGGCATCGAACGCTTGCTCGTCATTGCCTTTGTCGCCCGCTTCGATGCGGGCGATTTCGATCAGATCGTTGACGGTCTTGAGCAGGTCGTGGCCGGCGGTACGGATATCGCGCACATACTCGCCGTTGCGCGGCGAACCGAGCGGTCCGAAAATCTGGCAGCTCAGCATGTCGGCATAGCCGATAATGGCGTTGAGCGGCGTGCGTAGCTCGTGACTGATGGTGCCGAGGAAGACCGATTTGAGGCGGCTCTGCTCGGTGGCGGCGCGCGCTTCGGCCCGGGCACGCAGCGCGTTCCGCTGCAAGGCGAGCCAGCGCCCGGCCACGATCGCCTGGGTCAGCACGAAGATCAGCACGACGATCGCCAATGGAATGGTGACCTGCCGCATGAAATCGCTGCCGGGCAGGTGCGGCTTCCACTTGAGCCACGCAATCGGCCCGCCGTTCGCGTCGTTCAGGGCAAACTGCTGGTGGTCGTCGGGATGGCTGCCGTCGAGCGAGATGAATGTCGTCTGGGCGGAAAATCCGGCCGAGACGTCGGCGAAACTTTCGACTCTCACGGGACAGAGGAAAATCGCGACGAACGGCGTGCGGTTCGCGTCGGCGAGATCGGCTTTTTCTTCGGGGGTGACCGGTGCCGCGACGGCGAAGAAAGGTTTGGCGCCGGAGACGATCACGCCGCTTGCCATGGGCGTTGGTTGCCGCACGCCCAATTTATGGATTTTCCGGAGCAGGGCCTCGAGGCCTTTGGCGTGCTGGAAATTATCGCGGCTGAGTGCCGTCTCGCCCGGCGGCGCGTGCAGGAAACGGATTTTCCGGTCGGGACCGACGAGGGCCGTGTAGCGGTTGCCCATCGTCTCTTCATAGGTGTCGAACTGGTAGGTGACCCATTTCGTATCCCACTTTTTGACGATATTCTCGAACGCGTCCTGCCAGTAGACCATCAGGCGGACCTGGCCGCGCAAATACTGGTAGGCCTCCTCGACGTCGGCTTTGGCGACGATCTCCTGCGTGGCGAGAGACTGCGCATCCTGGCGCCGGGCGCTGAGGGTCGTGATGACGATGATCGCAGCCATGACGACAGCGAATGCCGCGGCGTAGCAGACATGGATCAGCTGGACGCGAAAGCGCATGTCGGAACGGCCCTTGCCCACGAAAATACGCATCCCTTTCAACTGACGCGTCCGATCGTTCGGACTGGTGGCGTGGCGTTCGCGTGATTTCCGTCTGGCGCGTGCACGGCTTCCGGTGGAAATTCGGCCCAGGCGCGTGTGCCACTGCCGAGTTCGCTTTCGATGTGGAATGTCGCGCCGTGGCGTTCGACCATCGCTTTGGCGAGCGGCAGGCCGAGGCCGGTGCCGGTGCGATCCTCGGCGATGTCGCGCTGCACTTGGCCGAACGGCTCGAGCGCGGTGACGACGCCTTGCGCATCCATGCCCGCACCGTTGTCTTCGACGCCGATGGCGAGACCGCCGTCTTTGGTCGGCTCGGCGAACAGACGCACGACGCCGCCCGCTTCGGTGAACTTCACTGCATTCGACAGGAGGTTGACCAGGACCTGCCGCATGGTGCGTTCGTCGGCATTGAGCATCAGATCCGCGTTGGCGATATCGTCGACGAGTTCGAGGCCTTTGGCCAGCGCCTGCGGCCGCACCAGCATCAGCGCATTCTCGACCAGCCGCTCGATGGGAAACGGCGAACGCGTGAGCTGGTATTTCTGGGCCTCGATCTTAGCCATATCGAGCACGTCGTTGATCAGGCTCAACAGATGCGTGCCGCTCTTGTGGATGTCTTCAATGTAGCTTTCGTAGCGCGTCGGCGTCATCGGTCCGAACACGCGATTGCGGACGAGGTCGGAGAAACCGATGATGGCGTTGAGCGGCGTGCGCAGCTCGTGACTCATCGACGCGAGGAACCGGCTCTTGGCGCGATTGGCGTCTTCGGCTTCCGCCTTGGCCTTTTCGAGCTGCTCCTCGTGACGGCGCCGGTCGGTGATGTCGTAAATCATGCCGACGGCGTGCTGCGACTGGCCATACTCGTCTTTGATGACGGTACCGGAACTGAAAATGGTGCGTACCTCGCCGTCGTTGGCGCGGATGATGCGGTATTCGAACTGCCACGGACGCTCGGGGCGGCGGACCGGCTGCTGGGGAAAGCGTTCCAGGAATTCGCGCCTGTCGTCGGGATGGGTCAGGCTGATCATCGTCTCGATGTTGGCGGGCACGTCGTCGCCGACGCCAAGGATCTGGCGCATCTTCGGCGACCATTGGTCGATGCCGGTGCCGTAATCGGAGTCGAAATTGCCGATCCCGGTTGCTTCCACGCCGATGCGCCAGCGCTCTTCGCTCGCCAGTAGTTCGTGTGTGCGGCGCTCGATCGTCAGCGCCAGGCGGATCAGCCGGATGCAGGAATTGAGGGCGCTCCAATCCCAGTCGCCGGGCTCGCGCGGTTCGCGATAGTAGAGCGTCAGGACACCCAAGGCCGTCCCGTCGGTGTGCAGGATCGGCAGCGCCCAGCTCGAGCGGATATCGCAGACTTTGGCGAAGCCCTGCAGGTTCTTCCACAACGGGTCGGCAGCCGTGTCGGCGACCACGACGGGCGTGCGCCGCCAAGCCGACGTACCGGTCGAACCGTTGTTGGGACCGACTTCCAGATTGTCGAGTTCGGAGAAGTAGTGGTGATTGAGAGACGGCGCCGCGAGCGCCTTCAAATGGAGTTGGTCGGGTTGCACCAGGGTGATGGAGCACATCGCCGGCGGCACCAGCTTTTCGACCAGGAGGGCAATGCCTTTCGCCGTTTCGCGCAAGTCGGCGCCGTTCGCCATGCCGTCCAGGATCGCGCCTTGGGCATCCAGCATTGTGCGGGCGGTGATGGACTCGTTCAGGGCGCAACTCCCTCGCTGATGAGTCCGCAAGATCACCACACGCTGGTTAAGAAAAGCGAACTCCCCGCCCACGGATCGGTCGCGGACGGGGAGTATGTGGGAACTACCTATAACGCGAAAATTGCGGGCCGAATTGCGTCTAGCCGAACGTGTATGGCGCGCGCATTGGACGGCTCAGCATGGCGTTGGCTTCGGCATCGTCCTTGAAGCGCTCGGTCACCGGATCCCAGTGCAGCGGACGTTTGAGATGCATGGCGATCCAGTGGACGAGACAGGTCGAACAGGCGCGATGCGCGATTTCGGCATCGGTGGTGTGGGCGCCCCGCGTCCGCATCGCCTTGATCCAGTCGGCATGCTGCTCGGTCGAGGCGTAGAGGCGGATTTCGTTTGGCCCGATCACGCTGTCGAGGATCTTCTGGTCGGAGGCCTGCAGCGGCTGGGCGCTGGTGGTCGCCTTGGGATCGGTCGGCGACACGCCTTCGCCGGTGCGCGCCACGAAAATCCAGCCCTTGGTGCCGATGAATTTCACGCCGTTGGGGAACTCGCCGGAAACGTCCATGGTCACGCCATTAGCGTAACGGGCGTGGGTGAGGAATTTTCCGTGTACGTTCCATAATCCCGACTTGGGGAATTCCGCTTCGCCCCAGATTTCCACCGGGCCGGAATGCTCCATGTCCATGCCCCAATGGGCTGTGTCGATGTGATGCGCGCCCCAGCCGGTGATCATGCCGGAGCCGAACTGCTCGCAACGCAGCCAGCCCGGACGGCCGAAATCGTTCTGTGGATGCACGCGGATTTCGGTGTAGTAGGCTTTCGGCGTCGAACCGAGCCAGGCATCGTAATTGAGATTTGACGGTACCGGCTGCTCGGGCGCTTCGGGACCGGCGGGATCGCCGGGCAGGCCGATCTCGACGTGCTTCAGTTCGCCGATGCGGCCGTTGCGCACCAGTTCGCAGGCGCGGCGGAACTGTGGCCAGGGATCGTCGGAACGCTGCTGGCTGCCGACCTGAAACACCCGGCCGCTCTTCTTCACTTCATCGGCCATGATGCGGCCTTCGGCGATGGTGAGCGAAGCCGGCTTCTGCAGATAGACGTCCTTGCCGGCGCGCACCGCATGCACCGCGAGGATGGCGTGCTGGTGATCCGGTGTCGAAATCAGGACGCCGTCGATGTCCTTGTTGGCGAGGAGGTCGTGATAATTGGAGTAGGTGAGGGTGGAAGTCCACGGCTTGCCGGATTTCGCCGCGTAGGTTTCGTCAACGAACTGCTTGCCGAGCGCGAGGCGTTTGGAGTCGACATCGCACACGGCCGTGATGCGGGCGTCCGCGATCTTAAACACCTCTTTCATGTCGTGGACGCGGCTGATGCGTCCGACACCGATGGCGCCGATATTAATGCGGTCGTTGGCGCCGAACGCGGTCTGCGGAATGATGGCGGGAAACGCGGAGACCGCGGCGAGACCGAGACCCGATTTGAGAATGGAGCGGCGGGATGTGGTCATGAGCGTTGTCCTTATGCGATGACCGGCTTGGTCGCGTTCTTTTCGGCGGTCAGCACCAGTTCGGCGGTGAGCAAGGCCTCGGCTTGGTCTTGCGCCTTCTCGGTGCGATCGAGGATGTCGCGTACGAATAGCGGCCCGAACGGCAGCAGGACGTTATTGCAGTCGATGTAGCGCACGCCCTTCTTGTCGGCGATGAAAAGGTGATTGCCGCCGGCGCGTCCGGAGACATCGTAGTATTTGCGCAGCTCGATATAGCCCTCGGTGCCAAGCACGAAGAGGCGTCCGTCGCCCCAGGTCGGCAGTCCGTCGGGCGTGAACCAGTCGACGCGGATATAGCCGGTGCCGCCGTTGCCGACCGCGACCATGTCGCCGAAATCCTCGAACTCGGGATACTGCGGATGGGCGACATTGCCCGCCTGCGAAGCGACCACATGGGCGCTGGTCGACTTGGTGTAGTAGAGGAATTGTTCGATCTGGTGCGAGCCGATGTCGGTGAGAATGCCGCCGTAGCGGTTCTTGTGCCAGAACCATTCCGGCCGTCCGCCGGCATCGACATTGCCGATCCGGTGCGGCGCGAGATTGACGGTCTGGATCACTTTGCCGATGGCGCCCTGGTCGATCAGATACCCGGCATGGATCGCGGCTTTCACTTCCAGCCGCTCGGAATACATGATGGCGAACTTCTTCTTGGTCTCGGCGACGGTTTTGCGCACCTCGGCGAGTTGCTCGAGCGTGGTGATCGCCGGCTTGTCGGAGAGATAATCCTTGCCCGCTTTCATCACCCGGATGCCGAGCGGCGCCCGCTGATCGGGAATCGGCGCACCGCAGACCAGCTTGATCGACTTATCGCCCAGGATTTCCGCTTCGCTTTTGGCCAGCGGGATGTCGCCGAACTTGGCGCGGAAGTCGGCGATCTGCTTGGGATCGGTGGTGTAGAACTTGACCAGCTTGCCGCCGCCGCGTTGCACCGCCGCCGTCATCCCCATGATGTGGTAGTGATCGAGGCCGATCACGGCGAACTTGACTGCCTGCTTGGCGAAGGGGGCGGGGTCGAAACCGGCCGGAGCCGTCTCGGCGGCGATACCCGGAGCCCCTGCCAAAGCGGGAGAGGGCAGGGTTGAGAGCACGCCGGCCGTTCCGGCGCTCATCAAGACATTACGGCGATTGACCGAGTCGAACATGGCTTCCTCTCTTGCCGACCGGCACGGCTGATTGTGTTACCGGTAACAGTGGTTCAGCTTAGCACCGTCCCCAAACCGCCGCGAGCCGGATTGCGCAGCTTTTCCGGGCAGATGGGACACACGCGCGTGAGCGGAGCGGATTTCCACATCTTGGTGTGTTTCCGCGTCCGATGGGCGCCTTGCGTCGCGACGCGACACATCCTAACTCAAAGACAGGCTCGGGAGTCTCACGACATGGACGGCGTCACGCTGGTTGATCATCCGCTGGTTCAGCACAAGCTCACCATCATGCGGAAAAAGGACACCTCGACCAAGCAGTTCCGCGAACTGCTCAACGAGATCGGCATGCTCTTGTGCTACGAGATCACGCGTGAGTTGCCGGTCGAGATGGTCGAAATCGAGACGCCGCTCGCCACGATGCAGGCCCCATCGATCGAAGGCAAAAAGCTGGTGTTCGCGCCGATCCTGCGCGCCGGCATGGCGTTCCTGGAAGGGATGCTGAACCTGGTGCCGTCGGCGCGCGTCGCGTTCATCGGGCTTTACCGCGATCCGCAGACGCTGAAGAGCGTCGAATACTATTTCAAGGCGCCGGAAGACAT
>JAHFQC010000126.1:8696-10079 GCA_023259375.1 Alphaproteobacteria bacterium | reverse complement strand
ATCGCGCCCCCTACCTGCAGGAAAGCATGGAAGTGAAGCTGCAGCTCTTCAACAATCTGGCGGTGTCGATCGAACTGCCCCAGCGCATGACGCTGGAAATCGTCGAAACCGAACCGGTGGTGAAGGGCCAGACGGCGTCGGGCTCGTTCAAACCGGCAGTGCTGAACAACGGCGTGCGCACCATGGTGCCGACCCACATCGTGCCGGGCACCAGGGTCGTGGTGATGACCGAGGACGGCTCGTATATCGAACGCGCCAAGGACTAAGTCAGGCCACCCCGGAACAAAAAAGGCCCGCGAGCTTCGCGGGCCTTTTGTTTTTTGAGCTAGGCAGAAAATCAGTCCGGAAACACCGCGACGATCTTCTCGAAAATCTCCGACCAGTGCGCATCGATGAAGGAGCCAAACTTGGCGAACGCCTCCTTCAGATAAGCGCGAAGCTCGGCTTCCATGGCCCGCACTTCCGTCTTCGACGGCGCGTGCTCGGCGATCTTTTTGCTGACATAGGCACAAGCGGCATTGACCAAACGGCGCAGGATCTCCTCGCTCGCCAGTTTCGATAGTCCGCCGGAAAGCGGCTCGAAGGCGCCGAATTCCTGCTCGGCGTGGAAGACGGTCTCGGGCCGCGCCGTATCACGACCGAGGGCGCGCGATGACGCGGCGGGCGGCTGAATATTGCCGATCATGGTGGCCCGCACTTGATAATCCGGACCGAAGCCGTCGGAAGCGTCCATCGGCTGATAAAGGCGCAGACGCTGCTCGACCATATCGTAGACCTGAGCCGGGCAATCGCCGCCAACGATATTGACCCCGATCCGCAGCGCCTGCTCGCGGCTGATCTGCTCGCTGTGCGGCATGTCGCCTTTGACCAGGAAATCGGTGATCTGACAGGCATCGTCCTTGCCGAAATGCGCCTTGTTGAGCAACTCGCAGGCGCGCGCCCGCGCCGTCTTCATTTCTTTCTCGGCGAGATAGCCAAGCAGCACGATCTCGTCGTCGATGCTGCCAAGCGGCTTTTCCTTCAACAGGCGGATGTAGCTCTCAATCGGGAAGCCGTAGAACTGGGTGTCGATCGGACCAAGGCAGGCGTACTGGCCCATCACGATCTTCTCGCAGGCGAGCGCCACGATGGTGCCGGCGCTCATGGCGCAATAGGGCACATAGGCGGTGGTATTGGGCCGGTCCTTGATGGCGCTGGCGATCAGCTCGCAGGCAAATGCCTCGCCGCCCGGAGTGTGCAGGACGAAATCGATCGGACGGTCGGCCGGAACGGCCCTGATCTCGGCGAGAATCTCGAACGCCTCGCGCGTCGTGAGGTAGCGGCGCTGGTCGGTGGGATAGTCCCGCGGATGGCCGAAGTCGTGGATGATTGGAATCACCTTAC
>JAHFQC010000126.1:0-8686 GCA_023259375.1 Alphaproteobacteria bacterium | reverse complement strand
TTTGTCGCAACCGGTTCGGTGAGGATCGCGGCCTGCGGCAAATCGGCCGCAAGCGACGCAACGGCCGGCGCAGAAGTTAACGGAGCCATAACAGATACCGGAGCGGTCACGGCCGGCTCGTCGGCAAAACTGCGCCGCTTGACCGCAGCAGCCGCGCGCGCCCGACTGCGACGGAACTGGCTCACCATCAGCGCCAGCAGCAGCACGATGGCCACTAGGCAGACAACGACGATCAATACTCTCGGATCGATACTCACGGTGCCCCCACCCATGTGTGTTTGTGGCGCCATCATATCGGCGAGACGGGACAGCGAAAAGCCGGAGAACGAATCACTTTGCCGTCGCTGTTGCGCTCAGCGCGAGCAGGCTCACGAATCATTTCGAAAAACGCACACAGAAAAGACCGTGCGGCACGTTGCCACGCAGCTCATTTAGAGGTTGGCGAGAGCATCGGGACAAAACTTGCCGCGACTCATCAACACCATGCAAATGGCTGATTTGCATCACTGTTGCGGTTTGCACTCAGGTTGGCAGCGGCCCCGAACTAGGCTAAAGGGGAAATATGAAACGACTTGACTGTGCCGGACCCGCATCAGCCATCTCTCTTATCGCAGCGCTCGCGATCTTCGTTGGCGCCGCGACAGCTGATGCGAAAACACTCTCGCACCGCCATCATGCGGTTTCTCCCACCCACCGCCACGCCGTGGTGCCGATGCCGGCTGCCAGGCCGATGCCGGCGGCAGCGATCAACACGCCTGTGCTGAAGGACAGCGGCGTTGAGCTGTCGGATCCGACACTCTCGATCGTTGCCGAGGACAAGTCGGCAATGGTGGAGACGCCGAGCATCATCCGCCCCGCGCGCCACGTTTACTGTGTCGAGTTCGCTCGACTGGCTTCCGGCATTGCCCTGTTCGGCGACGCCAAGACCTGGTGGGATCAGGCTCGGGCCCAATACGCCCAACTGACCAATCCAGCTCCTGGCGCCGTCATGGTGTTCGCCAGCCGCCGCAACATGCGCGCCGGGCACGTCGCCGTGGTCAAGAAGATGATCACCTCGCGTGAGGTTCTGGTCGACCACGCCAACTGGGGCCGCGACGGCCGCATTTACATCAATGCGCCGGTTGTCGACGTCAGCCCCAGGAACGACTGGTCGATGGTCAAGGTGTGGAACACCCAGGCGAACAAGATGGGCACCACCGCCTATTCGCTCAAGGGCTTCATCGCCCAGCGCTTCGCCGCAAACTGAATTTCCCTGGCGGGATAAGAAAAGCCCCTCGTCTCTCACGGGGGGCTTTTTGTTTGGCGACGGGTCAGATCTTGCGGCTGTCGTAGGCCCAGTGCAGTAGCGCTTGGCGCTGGCGCGGGCGGCAGAACACATCGCCCGGCTCGCAGTTCTTCCGCAGCTGCCCAACATGGCGGGCGATCTGCTTCCAGCGCGTGATCTGGCGGGCATCGTCTTCCATCCGCCGTCCCATGAAGTAGCGGCAGTACCACTGGAACCAGCCGCGCGGATCGTCGGGATGAATCCAGCCCTTGCGGCGCCATTCCGACAGCGGCTGACTGGCATCGACCCCGAAATAGTTGAGCTTGGGGTTTCTGCCCCCCGGCGACAGCTTGGCCCGCACGAACCAGTCGGCAGGAAACTCATCGCGGCAATCGCAGAGGTATTTGCCGCCGAAGACACCCATTTCCAGCATTTCCTTGGGCGTCAGCTGCGGCAGGAAATCGGCGGCAAAGTCGCGCCCCATCGGCGCCACCAGCTCGTAGCGGTAGTCTTTCTGCATCTTGTCGCGAACGACGACGAGGCGCGCAGGCATGGCGGTAACCGCTTGAAACCCGCCCGATAGTACCCGATCCGGGCCGAATGTTCAGGCCGCCTGCAGGAGGTCGGCGAACCGCGAACCGGGTTCGATTTCCGAAGCGTCAATGCGGGCCAGAAGCGCGGTAATGCGGCGGATACGCTCGAACGCAGCGCCGGACGAAAGCTCGACACCCTGATTGTCATAGGCCTTGCGGACATAATCGCGGACGTCGCGCACGCAAGTAAGCGTCTCTTCCGCATCGTCGGGCAAATCGAGCTCGAATTCGATTTCGAAGCGAGCAAACAGCTCTCGCAGCTCCATGATGGCACCCCATGTTCGCACGCCGGTCTTCATGCGCCAGCCTGAACATCCAAGCTCTACGCGGCGCACGTAAACAGATGGTATGCGGCGCGCGACAAATGTGTGAATTTGTTTTGCGGGTCGGCGCCAATGTCGACGCACCTAGAGCATTTCACCGTTTCGCGGAAACGGATGAACTGCTCTAGAGTCTTGGATTGTCGCGCTTTCGGACGGAAAACCGGTTTCCACTTTTCCTGAAAGCGCTCTAGGCGGGGCTTAAAATGATCGACAAATTTGTTGCGGGATTGCTGGCAACTGTCCTGATCGCAGGGGCCGCGCATGCTGATGCCGTCCGTTGCGGCAAGTTGCTGGATATCCGGGCCGGCAGAATTCTGACGGATCAGGTTGTGGTATTCGACGCCAATGGCGTGATTACTGCGGTCGGTCCGGCGGCAACGACATTGCCCGCCGGCATGAAAGAAACCGATCTTCCCGCGCTGACCTGTCTGCCCGGCTTGATCGATGCGCACACCCATCTGACCGTCGATCCCTCCGACGAAGGATATAACGGCCTCGCCGTTTCCATCCCGCGCTTTGCCACCAAGGGCGTCCGCAACGCCCGCATCACCTTGATGGCCGGCTTCACCACGGTACGCGATGTCGCCGCCGACGGTTATTCCGATGTGGCCGTGCGTGATGCGATCAATGCCGGCGACGTGCCCGGGCCGCGTATGCTGGTGGCGGGCCCGATGATCTCCATCACCGGAGGCCACGGCGACGACAACCTGTTGCCGTTCGAATTCCACCACAGCGCCGACGGCGTTGCCGACGGACCGTGGGCCTTGCGCACCAAAGTCCGCCAGAACGTCAAATACGGCGTGGATTTGATCAAAATCGCAGCCTCCGGCGGCGTGCTGTCGAAAGGCGATAGCGCGGGCGGCGAGCAGTTCACGCTCGAAGAAATGCAGGCGATCGTCGCCGAAGCCCACAAGCTCGGCCGCAAGGTCGCCGCCCATGCCCACGGCACTGAGGCGATCAAGGACGCCATCGTGGCCGGCGTCGATTCGGTCGAGCACGCGAGTCTGATCGATGCGGAGGGCATCAAGCTCGCCAAGGCGCACGGCACCTTCCTGGTGTTCGACATCTACAACGACGATTTCATTCTCGAGATGGGCCCCAAAGTCGGCATGTTGCCGGAATCGATCGAGAAGGAGAAAGCCATCGGCCGGGTGCAGCGGGAGAATTTCAAAAAGGCATTCCTTGGCGGCGCCCGCATGGCCTTCGGCACCGATGCCGGCGTCTACCCGCACGGCGACAATGCCAAGCAGTTCCCCAAGATGGTCGAATGGGGCATGCAGCCGATCGATGCGCTGCGCGCCGCCACGCTTAACGCCGCCGAGTTGTTGGGCTGGAAGGATAAGGTCGGCGAACTTGCACCCGGCCATTACGCCGACCTGATCGCGGTCGCGGGCGACCCGCTGACGGACGTCACGGTGCTGCAGCACGTGAAATTCGTAATGAAGGGCGGCACGGTGGTGAAGAACGAAGGCAAGTGAGGCCTCAGATTTCTTCCACAAAGGACGGCTGAACCGCCTCGGCGGGGACGGCCACACGGACCGCACTGGCCTGTCCGGAGAGGTGTTGCTTGCCGATGGCCTCCTCAAGATTCGACATGTCCAGCCAGCGTTTCCGGGCCACGCCCGGATCGACCCCGTTGATGGTCCCCTGATAGAACTTGGCAAGCTGGTAGGCACGGCGCTTGGCCAGTTCAATTCCATCGCCATCCCAGGAAAAATCGGCAGGTATCGGCCTGCCCTCGGATATCGAGCAGCCACCACTGCGGAAAACCCGAGCCACGACCTGCCCGTTTACACTGATCTCAGCATAAAGATTTTCGGCAAGCCATTCGGCATAGGGCACCGTGGCCGCGTTGGTCGTCTCGCTCAATGTTCGTGTGGTTTGGCCATCCAGCAGAGGACAGACTGGGGCAGCAACGGGCTGGGCAGGATTTGCCTCATCGATTGCGAAGACATTGAACGCGGGAATAGTGCAGTCTTTTGAAGAATCTGAAGTGGTGGCAGGCACATAACCAGCCGATAGTGCGCTGACCTGCATCGTATATCCTCCCGTTTGCGAGCGTTTATCGCAAGGAGCGCGCCATCGTTCTATACTCGCACTCGCAACGAGGCGGCGGTAGAATCTGCCTTAGTGAATCGGGGGGATCATCATGGGCCACGCTCTTCCATACGTTCTCGCCGCCTTGTGCATTCTGGCGATTGCCTATCGTACTTATGGCGTCTTCTTTGTCCGCAAAGTACTGCGGGCCGACGACAGCACGCCGACGCCCTCGCACGTGTTCACCGACGGCAAAAACTACGTCCCGACACGCAAATGGGCGACGGCGGGCCAGCATTTCGCGGCGATCGCGGCAGCGGGTCCCTTGGTGGGACCAGTGCTGGCCTCGCAGTTCGGCTTCTATCCCGGGTTCATCTGGCTGCTGGCGGGCGCGGTGATCGGCGGAGCGGTGCACGACACCGTGGTGCTCTACGCCTCGATGCAGATGAAAGGTCTGTCGCTGTCCGAAGTGGCGCGCGAAGAACTGGGGCCGGTGGCGGGATGGTGCACGGGGCTCGCAATGCTCTTCATCATCACCGTGACCATGGCCGGGCTTTCGATGGTCGTGGTCAATGCGCTCGAGCACAATCCGTGGGGCACATTCGCGGTGTTCGCGATCGTGCCGATCGCCATCGCACTCGGGCTTTCCGAGCACTATTTCGGGGTTTCGCGCCTTGCCACCCTGATTGCGGTGATCGCCGTGATCGCGGGCGTGCTGGCGGGTCCCTATGTGAACCACAGCGTGCTCGGCCAATGGCTGATGCTGAACAAACAGACCCTTAGTTTCATCCTGCCCGCTTATGCCTTCCTGATGAGCGCGCTGCCGGTGTGGCTGCTGTTGACGCCGATCGGCTACCTTTCGAGCTTCATCAAAATCGGCGTGTTCGTGGCACTGGTCGTGGGCGTGATCTTCGTCAATCCGGCGATCCACTTCCCCGGCTTCATCGGCGCATTTGCCGCCGGCGGACCGGTGGTGGCGGGACCGGTGTGGCCGTTCGTTTCCATCACCATCGCCTGCGGTGCGATCTCCGGCTTCCACGCCTTCGTCGGGTCCGGCGTGACGCCCAAGATCATCGACAAATGGAGCGACATCCTGCCGGTCGCCTTCGGCTCGATGCTGGTCGAATGCCTGGTCGGGATCATGGCGCTGGTGGCGGCGTGCTCACTCCATCCGGAAGACTGGTTTGCCATCAACGCCGCCCCGGCTGCATTTGCCAAGCTCGGCATGCATCCGATCGAGCTGCCGCGGTTCGTCGAGGAGATCGGCATCAATCTCGCCGGACGCACGGGCGGCGCCGTGACACTCGCGGTCGGCATGACCAACATCTTCACCTCGCTGCCGTGGTTCCGGAGCTTGGCGTCCTACTTCTTCCAGTTCGTCGTGATGTTCGAGGCGGTATTCATTCTCACCGCCGTCGATTCCGGCACCCGCATCGCCCGCTATCTGTTGCAGGATCTCTCCGGCACGTTCTATGCGCCGCTGAAGCGCGTCGACTGGACCCCGGGCATGCTGGCGACCAGTTTCGTGTCGTGCCTGTTGTGGGGCTACCTTTTGGCCTCGGGCGACATTTCTTCGATCTGGGCGCTGTTCGGCGTGTCCAACCAGATGATGGCCTCCGTCGGGCTGATCATCGGCGCCACGGTGATTTTGAAACTATCGCGGCGGTTCACCTACATGCTGACCTGCCTGATCCCGCTCGCCTATCTGTTCGTCACGGTCTACGCCGCCGGCATCTGGATGGTGAGCCACGTCTATCTCAATCCCGCGGCCAAGGGCTACAACGTGTTCAACGGCAGCATCACCATCATCGAACTGGTGCTGGGCGCGGTGATCCTGGTTGCGGCGTTCGGACGATGGATCAAAATGCCCAGCCGCGAGCCTGCGGCGGCATGAAAGAGATCGAGATTCGTGCAGCAGGCCCGGAGGACGCCGAGCGGCTGGCGGCGTTGATCGCCACCGCGTTTGCGGACGTCGCCGAGCGGTTCGGCCTCACCCGCGAGAACTGCCCCGGTCATACCTCGTTCATCACGGCCAACGAAGTGCACCGCGGCATGGGCTTCGGCAACCGTTATTTTCTGGCGCTTTGCAACGATACCTTGTGCGGAGCAATCGCGTTCCGACTACCGAAAGACGGTATCTCTATTATCGAGAAAGTGGCAGTGCTGCCGTCCTTCCGGTGGCGCGGCATCGGCTGGCGTTTGGTGGAGCATGTGTTCGCCGAAGCGCAACAATGCGGCGCCTCCGCCGCCGAGATCGGCATCATCGCGGAGCACACCGAATTGCGCGCGTGGTACGAACGGTTCGGCTTCCGGGTGACGCGACGAACCCGCTTCGAACATCTGCCGTTCGAAGTCCTGCACCTTCAGAAGGCACTCTAGCAAGACGACCGCGAACGGCAGTAGTTCAGTGTCAGATTTTCTTGCCGGCGCAGTGCACGAACAGCATATGCGTCCCGTGATAGGAACTGATTTTCTGACTGTTCGGCAGTTCCCCGCGCGCGGCGTTCGGCATATTCACGCTGTTCTGGGGTGCGCAGAGGTCGTGATACCAGAACTCGACGGTCTCGAAGTACTTCTTGAAGTAGTCGTACACAACCGGAACTTCGTCCGGCCCGATCACGACATCACAGCCGGAATTGGTGCACGTGGCATCCGTCTTGTTTTCATACCACGTGGCATGTTGGTGATCGTGGCGGAAGAACTGGAACGCAATGTCGCCCTTCAAGCCTTCGATCGGCTTGATCGGAAGCATCGGATAATGGCTTGAGTACAGATACTGCAGGGTGATTTTGCCATCGGGACGCAAGACCCGGCAGATATCTTTGATAATACGATCGCGGGTTTCGAACACGCAGATGTGCTGCATCGCGATTGTGCTCAGAACAAACTCATATGCGTTCGACGGGGCGTCGCCCAGGCTGTAGCCGTCCGTCACCCAGAATTCGCTATTGCCGGGAGTACGCTCGCGCGCGAGATCGATCATCACCTTGCTGATGTCGACGCCATCCGTCTTCGCGAACAGTTTGTTCAGGCGCCTGGCCATGCGGCCTTCGCCGCAACAGACATCCAGCGCGCGGCACTTGCTGAAATCGTCGAAAATCGGTTTGCGAACGTCGCACTGCTGGTAAAGCAGGAAAGTTTCGTACGGAAACCGCTCTTGATATTCGTAATAGCCGACTACGCCATTTTCTGGATCGCGCAAGCCTTCGCTATTGTAGAAATTGCGCTGCATTTCTGCATATTTTTTTACGTCAGCAACTGGTTCGCCCATTTCGGCGCATCCCCGAATATAACTTCCACATGCAAAATACAGACTTATTGGTTAATAATACCTCATTACGAGGATTTTTGGCGCGTCGGGCAGGAGCAGCGACGATCGCATGCGCCATGGGGCCGACCATCGACCGGTCGGCGACAACACCTCCACAGACGATGCGTGTCAGGCCTCGTCCTTCTTGGCCCAGCGCAGCGACATGCAGGAAAGGCCGGCGTCGAGTTTGGCGACTTCGCCGACCGGCAGGAGTCTCACCTCGAGGCCTTCCTTGGCGATCAATTCCGCCATTCTCGGATAGGCTTTGCCGACCAGCACCCGCCGGTTGACCCGCACTAGATTGGCGGCAGCCTCTTCGCCCGGCGGTGTCTGGAGCACGCGGTAGCCATCGAAGATGCCGGTCGCGGCCAGCGCCGGCGCGGCAATGATGGTGTCGTCCGACAGGAGCGAACACGCCGACTTGAAGTGCAAGACCGAGGCGGGCGTCTGGACGATGGAGGCCTTCCGGCCAAGCGCTGCCAGACGCGTCACCAGGGCTTCAGCGCCCAAGCGGTTGGTACGCGCCGACAGACCGATGAAAACGGTCTCGGGCGTCACCAGGACGTCGCCGCCGTCGGCATATTCGCCGACCCCAAGCTCGGAGACATCGGCAAAATGGCGGGCGAGCGCGCCGCGCACTTCTTCGCGCTCGGAGAGCCGCGACGGCGCGCCGGGACGCAGGAGAATCGCGCCCTCGCGAAAGACCAGCGCCGTATCTTCGACGAACACGGAATCGGGAAAGCCTTCGAGCGGCTTCAGGATGTCCACCGACACGCCTGCCTCCGCCAGCGCATCGACATAGGCCCGGTGCTCGGCGAGCACGCCCTCGTAGGTCGGCACGGCCTTGGGATCGGATTTCAGCCCGTTGACGACGCTCTTGCCCGGTTCGCGGACGATGGCGGAGGTGAACTCGAAGACGCGCATGGGATACTTCCTCGCTGCTGCGCGAATTGTGCCCGCCCCCGCGGCAAAATTACAGCCCATTGTGCCCCCCCGGCGGTTCCCGGCTGCGCTATGGTCCGATCCGTTGGGAAAGGACGTTGGTATCGTGCGTGGCGTCTGTTGCGTTGGTGTTTTGGCTCTTGCCAGTTTTTTGAGCGCGGCAGGAGCCAGTGCCGGAACCCGCATTCTCTTCGTCGGCAACAGCTTTACCTTCGGC
>JAHFQC010000125.1 GCA_023259375.1 Alphaproteobacteria bacterium | reverse complement strand
AACGGCCAGATTCGCGGCAAGTCGAAAGTGACCTCGCCGCATTCACGGCTGCGCACCAACCTGCTCGACGTACTGCAGGCCGAAGGCTTCATCCGCGGCTATGCCGAGGTGGAGTTCAAGGACGGGCTGAAGCAGCTCGAGATCGAGCTCAAGTATCATGAAGGCCGCCCCGTGATCCGCGAATTGAAGCGCGTGTCGACGCCGGGCCGCCGCGTCTATGCCTCGGTGAAGGAGCTCAAGCCTCACCGCCAGGGCCTCGGCGTGTCCATCATTTCGACGCCGCACGGCGTGATGACCGACTCCTCTGCCCGCGAAAAGAACGTCGGCGGCGAAGTCCTCTGCCAGGTGTTCTAGGAGAAGCCCATGTCTCGTATCGGCAAGAAGCCGGTTGCGCTGCCGAAGGGGGTTACGGCCTCCATCAGCGGCCAGACGGTAAAAGTCAAAGGTCCCAAGGGCGAACTCTCCGTCACGCTGGTGGAAGAGGTCTCCGTGAAGCTCGATCCGGAGCACGGCATTGTCGTGACCCCGAACGAAGGCTTCGAGCGCGCCGACCAGATGTGGGGTCTGTCCCGCACGCTGGTGAACAATCTGGTCCACGGCGTCACCGAGGGTTTCTCGGAGAAGCTGGAAATCCAGGGCGTCGGCTATCGCGCCGCGGTGCAGGGCAAGACCCTGCAGCTGCAGCTCGGCTTCAGCCACGACGTCAACTACCCGATCCCGGAAGGCATCACCATCACGGCTGAAAAGCCGACGCTGCTGACCATCTCCGGCATCAACAAGCAGCTCGTCGGCCAGGTCGCGGCCGAGATCCGCTCGTGGCGTTCGCCGGAACCCTATAAGGGCAAGGGCGTGCGGTACGTCGGCGAGTATGTCCGCCGTAAGGAAGGCAAGAAGAAATGAGAACGACCCTTTTCGACCGCCGCAAGCGGCGCAACCGCTATCGTCTGGTTCAGAACGCCAACGGCCGTCCGCGCCTGTCGGTGTTCCGCTCGGGCCGTCACATCTACGTTCAGGTCATCGACGATCTGGCCGGCTCGACCGTGGCTTCCGCCTCGACCAACGAGAAGGGCAGCAAGGTCGCCAAGTCGTGGAACATCGAAGCCGCCAAGGCTGTGGGCAAGCTCATTGCCGAGCGGGCCGTCGCCAAGGGCGTCAAGCAGGTGGTCTTCGATCGCGGCGGTTACATTTATCACGGGCGTGTCAAGGCGCTCGCGGATGCCGCTCGTGAAGGCGGTCTCGAATTCTGATTTGTTGTCGCGCAACTATCCGGAAATCCCAGAAGGCATTTTTCCGGTTGCGCTTGAAGAAGGAAACTGCACGTGGCGCGTGAAGGAAGAGACCGCGGCGATCGCGATGAGCGCGACAGCGAGTTCGTAGATAAGCTGGTCCACATCAACCGTGTCGCCAAAGTGGTGAAGGGCGGCCGTCGGTTTGGATTTGCAGCTCTGGTGGTTGTCGGCGATCAGCGCGGTCGGGTCGGGTTCGGCCATGGCAAGGCGCGTGAAGTGCCGGAAGCCATCCGCAAGGCGACCGACGAGGCCAAGAAGAATCTCGTCCGCGTCCCGCTGAAGGACGGCCGTACGCTGCATCACGAGAGCTTTGGACATCACGGCGCCGGTAAGGTGGTTGTGCGTCCGGCTCCGGCCGGTACCGGCATCATCGCCGGCGGCCCGATGCGTGCGGTGTTCGAAGCCCTCGGCGTCGGCGACGTCGTTGCCAAGTCCGTCGGCACTTCGAATCCCTACAACATGGTTCGCGCCACTTTTGATGCCCTGAAGCTGCAGCAGTCGCCGCGCCTCGTCGCGCAGCGTCGCGGCCGCTCGGTTGCCGAGATCATCTCGCGCCGTGAAGGCAAGGGCGCCGAAACCGCGAGCGCATAAGGAATACGACCATGGCCGAGAAGAAAACCGTCACCGTGAAGCAGGTGAAGAGTGCCGCCCGCCGTCCGGCGATCCAGACTGCGACCCTCAAGGGCCTGGGTCTGGGCAAGTTGCACCGTACCCGCACGCTGGAGGACACACCCGCCGTTCGCGGCATGATCCGGTCCATCCCGCACCTGGTCGTGATTGTCGAAGAGAGCAAGTGACATGAAACTCAACGAAGTCCGGAACAATCCGGGTGCGCACAAGAAGAAGACCAAGGTCGGTCGCGGCTCCTCTTCGGGCCTGGGCAAGACCTGCGGTCGTGGCGTCAAGGGTGCCAAGGCGCGTACCGGTAATGCCGTGTACGGCTTTGAAGGCGGCCAGATGCCGCTGCACATGCGGATGCCGAAGCGCGGTTTCCGCAACATCTTCGGGACCGATTTCGCCGAAGTGAATCTCGGCCGCCTGCAGAAGGCGATCGACGACAAGAAGATCGACGCGACCGGCAAGATCGACCTCGCTGCCCTCAAGGCGGCCGGTCTGGTCTCCAAGGCCCGCGACGGCGTTCGTTTGCTCGCCAAGGGCGAAGTTACTGCGAAGCTGACCCTCGAAGTGGCCGGCGCCTCCAAGCCGGCGATCGAAGCGGTCGAGCGGGCAGGCGGCTCGGTGGTTGTGACCTACAAGAAGAAGGTCACCACCAACAAGAAGGGCGAGCCCGGCAAGCGCCAGCAGCGTCGCGCCAAAGCCGCCGAAAAGCGGGCAGCGCAAAACGGCTGAGTTGACCCTATATAATGGGCCAACCCCGATCGGGAGTAGATGATGCCGTCAGCTGCTGAACAACTTGCGCAGAACTTCAATTTCAGCAACTTCGCCAAGGCGAAGGAGCTGAAACAGCGTCTGTTGTTCACGCTGGGGGCACTGATCGTTACGCGTCTGGGAACCTATATCCCGATGCCGGGCATCGACCCGGAGGGGATGGCGCGGTTCATCAACCAGCAGGGCGGCGGTCTTCTCGATATCTTCAATACCCTGGCCGGCGGCGCCGTCAGCCGCATGGCCATTTTCGCCCTCGGCATCATGCCGTACATCTCGGCGTCGATCATCATGCAGTTGATGACGACGGTGTTTCCCGAGCTGGAAGCCCTCAAGAAAGAGGGTGCGGCGGGCCAGAAGGTCATCAATCAGTACACCCGCTACGGCACTGTGGTGCTGGCGGCGGTTCAGGCCTTCGCCATCGCCGTCGGCCTGGAGCACGGGCAGGGCATCGTGCTCGAACCCGGCCTGTTCTTCCGTCTGACCACGGTCGTTACCTTGACCGGCGGCACGATCCTCTTGATGTGGATCGGCGAGCAGATCACCAGCCGCGGCGTCGGCAACGGTATTTCGCTCATCATCTTCGCCGGCATCGTCGCGCGGTTCCCGCAGATCTTGGGGACCGAGTTGGAAGCGGCCCGAACCGGTGCTCTCAACCCGCTTATCTTGGTCGCCGTCATCGCGTTCGCCATTGTGCTGGTGATGGCCATTGTGTTCTTCGAGCGCGCCCAGCGTCGCCTGTTGGTGCAATATCCCAAGCGTCAGGTCGGCCAGCGCATGTTCGGCGGCGAGGCCTCGCATCTGCCGCTGAAACTCAATGTGTCCGGCGTTATTCCGCCGATTTTCGCCTCGTCGATCCTGCTCATGCCGATGACGGTGGCGCAGTTCAACGCCCAGAGCCTCCCCGATTGGGCGACGACCATCATTCAGCTCATCAGCCGCGGCCAACCGCTCTACCTGTTCCTCTACGGCGCGATGATCATCTTCTTTGCCTTCTTCTACACTTCGATCGTCTTCAACCCGGAAGAAACGGCCGAAAACCTGAAGAAGTACGGCGGTTTCATCCCCGGCATCCGCCCCGGCAAGAAGACTGCGGAATACATCGACTACGTGCTCACTCGTTGCACCGTTGTTGGCGCCCTTTACCTCGCCGTTGTGTGCTTGATCCCTGAGTTCATGTGGCAGAACAACCTTTCCTTCGCGCTCGGCGGCACGTCGATCCTGATTGTCGTCAGCGTCACGATGGATACCGTCGCGCAGATTCAAAGCCATCTGATCGCGTCGCAATACGAAGGTCTGATCAAAAAGGCTAAGTTGAGGGGAGCACGCAGGTGAATTTGGTAATCTTTGGGCCTCCGGGCTCAGGCAAAGGCACGCAGGCCAAGCTGCTTCAGGAAAAGAACGGCTGGGTCCAGCTTTCCACCGGCGACATGCTGCGCGCAGCGATTGCAGCGGGCACCGAGCTTGGTAAGAAGTGCCAGTCCGTCATGGCGGCCGGCAACCTGGTTTCCGACGAGATCGTGATCGGCATCATCGGCGAGCGCTATGACCAGCCGGATTGCGCCAAGGGCGCCATTTTCGACGGTTTCCCGCGTACCATTCCGCAAGCGGAAGCCCTCGACGGAATGCTGAAGCAGCGCGACAAGAAGATCGATCTGGTGATCGAGCTCAAGGTCGCCGACGAGGTCCTGATCGAACGCGTGAAGGCCCGCATCGCCCAGTCGGGCGGGGTGGCGCGCGCCGACGACAATCCTGAGACGCTGGCCAATCGCCTCAAGGTTTATCATCAGAACACCGCGCCGCTGCTCGACTACTACAAGAAGCAGGGCAAGCTGGTGACCGTCGACGGCATGCTGCCGATCGATCAGGTGACCAAGGCCATTGCGGACGTGATTGAGAAATCCGGCCACAAAGGCTGTTGCTGCTGCGGCGGTTAAGGTATTGGTTTGGCCCAGGTTTCGGGCCGGTTGACTGAAGGGCGCGCATCAATATAATCCGCGCCCTTGCGGTCGAGAAATCGAGGTTTCTCAAGGCCTTGGCGTTTCTGCTTCGGTTTTGAGGACTTTTGTTGCAGACGTTTGGAACAGAATTGCGGGCTAGAGCCCGTTTGGAGAAGACCCGTGGCACGCATTGCCGGCGTTAATATTCCGACACAGAAGCAGGTCTGGATCGGCCTGCGCTATATTCATGGTATTGGCCCGGCGAAGGCCAAGGAGATCTGCGCGAATACGGGCATCGACCCGACCCGGCGCATCCATGATCTGACAGACGCCGAAGTCATCCAGATCCGTGAAGCGATCGACCGTGACTACCTCGTGGAAGGCGATCTGCGCCGCGAAGTGGCGATGAACATCAAACGGCTGATGGATTTGGGCTGCTACCGCGGTCTGCGCCACCGCAAGAACCTGCCGGTTCGCGGTCAGCGTACCCACACGAACGCGCGTACCCGCAAGGGTCCCGCCCGCGCCATCGCCGGCAAGAAGAAGGTGACGAAGTAACATGGCCGCTCCCGAGACCAAGAAGGCGCCGCGCGCCCGTAAAAAGGAAAAGAAGAACGTCGTCGTCGGCGTTGCGCACGTTGCTGCGACCTTCAACAACACGATCATCACCATCACCGACACGGCGGGGAACGCGATTTCCTGGTCGAGCGCCGGCATGATGGGTTTCAAGGGTTCGCGCAAGTCGACCCCGTATGCGGCCCAGGTCGCGGCGGAAGACGCCGGCAAGAAGGCCGTCGAGCACGGCATGCGTACCCTCGAAGTCGAAGTTTCGGGCCCCGGTTCGGGACGTGAATCCGCGCTGCGCGCGCTGCAGACCGTCGGTCTCGTTGTGACGTCGATCCGCGACGTGACGCCGATCCCGCACAACGGCTGCCGTCCGCCGAAGCGCCGTCGCGTCTGATCAGCGCTGAGAGTTTTGTTGGGTGCGGCGTCCGATTTTCCGGGCCTGCACCCAACGAGTAAAGTTCGGAGAGTGAGTACCCGTCGAACGCAATGGGCGTGGTCCGACACGTCCGGGAAACGATGAGGAATCGAAGTGTTTCAGAAAAATTGGCAAGAACTGATCAAACCGCAGAAGCTTCGCATCGATAATGCGGGGCAGGACGCGGGCCGTTATGCGGTGATCGTCGCCGAGCCGCTTGAACGCGGTTTCGGTCTGACGCTGGGCAACGCGCTGCGCCGCGTTCTCCTGTCCTCGCTGCAAGGTGCCGCCGTGACCTCGATTCAGATCGAGGGCGTGCTGCATGAATTTTCGTCGATTGCCGGTGTGCGCGAAGACGTCACTGACATTGTGCTCAACGTCAAGCAGATCGCGCTGAAGCTGCATGCGGATGGCCCCAAGCGGCTGTCGCTCAAGGTCACCGGCCCGGGCGAAGTCACTGCCGGCCAGATCGCCGCGGTCGCCGACATCGAGGTCCTCAATCCGGATCTCGTCATCTGCACGCTCGACGACAAGGTCGAGTTCCGCATGGAACTGACGGTCAACAGCGGCAAGGGCTATGTCCCGGCCGACCGCAACCGTCCGGAAGACGCGCCGATCGGATTGATCCCGGTCGACAGCCTGTTCTCCCCGGTCAAGAAGGTTTCGTACAAGGTTGAGAACACCCGTGAGGGCCAGATCCTCGACTACGACAAGCTGACGCTGACGGTCGAGACCAATGGCGCGCTGACGCCTGACAATGCCGTGGCCTATGCCGCGCGCATTCTGCAGGACCAGCTCCAGGTCTTCATCAACTTCGAGGAACCGCGCGAGCGCGTTACCGAGGAAGCCAAGCCCGATCTCGCCTTCAATCCGGTCCTTCTCAAGAAGGTCGACGAGCTCGAGCTGTCGGTGCGTTCGGCCAACTGCCTCAAGAACGACAACATCGTCTACATCGGCGACCTCATCCAGAAGACGGAAGCGGAGATGCTCCGTACACCGAACTTCGGCCGCAAGTCGCTGAACGAGATCAAGGCGGTGCTGGCCGAAATGGGCCTGCACCTCGGCATGGAAGTGCCGGGCTGGCCGCCGGAAAACATCGAAGACCTCGCCAAGCGGTACGAGGACCAGTACTAATCGTTTCCCGCTCTCGCGCCGCGCGAGAGCGGGGTAGTTTTTCCAGGGGTAGAAGACAATGCGCCATCGCAACTCCGGCCGTAAGCTCGGCATGAAAGCACAACACCGCACGGCCATGTTCGCGAACATGGCGGCGGCGCTCATCAAGCATGAGCAGATCACCACCACGTTGCCCAAGGCGAAGGAAATTCGCCCCATCATCGAGAAGCTGGTGACGCTGTCGCGCCGCAACGATCTGCATGCCCGCCGGCAGGCGATCTCGACGGTGCGTGACCTCGACCAGGTCAAGAAGCTGTTCGACGTCCTCGGGCCGCGTTATGCCGGCCGTCCGGGCGGATATACCCGCGTCCTCAAGGCCGGCTTCCGTCACGGCGACAACGCCGCGATGGCGGTGATCGAGTTCATCGATCGCGACGTCGAGGCCAAGGGCAAGGATTCCGGCCCGGTCGTTACGGCTGAGGATGAAGCCGCGGAAGCGTAGTGCTTGCGCGATTTCGCGAGAATTCAGGCGAGGGCGGCCCGGCGACGGGGCGCCCTTTTGCTTATGGTGCGCTTGCCGGAATTCCGGTTATCGGAACCGGAGTGCAACGGAACGAGACTTCCACGCTTTCATTTGCGTAAGTTGGCGAGTGCTTGGGCGTGAGCAATAATCCGGACAGCGAGACCGTAGCGGGGTCGGGGGCGATCCTGACGCGGATCATGGAGGCAGTGAAGATGCATCGTAGCGGCTTGATTGGGGTGGCCGTATTCGGGCTCCTGTGCGGAGCGCTCTACACCTACACCGCGCCCGCGGCGCCGCCGCCGGCCAAGAAAGCCATGCCGGCTCCTTCGGCCCAAAAGCTGCCGGCGCCGAGCCGCGAAATCCCGCGCAGCATGTCCCAGGTACAGCTCTCGTTCGCGCCGATCGTGAAGCGGGTCGCGCCCGCGGTGGTCAACGTCTATTCGCGCAGCGTCGT
The DNA here is from genome assembly GCA_023259375.1 of Alphaproteobacteria bacterium. Taxonomy (GTDB): domain Bacteria; phylum Pseudomonadota; class Alphaproteobacteria; order Micropepsales; family Micropepsaceae; genus Rhizomicrobium. The sequence continues at coordinate 2,420 of JAHFQC010000125.1, read as the reverse complement.
CCAGGCGCCGGCCAATCCGTTCATGAACGATCCGTTCTTCCAGCGTTTCTTCGGCCTCAATCCGCAGCAGCAGAAGCGGGTGCAGCAGTCGCTCGGCTCCGGCGTGATCGTGCGCGCCGACGGTCTGATCCTGACCAACAACCATGTCGTCCAGGGCGGTCAGGACATCGTCGTGTCGCTCAGCGACAAGCGCGAGTTCAAGGCCAAGGTGCAGCTCGCCGATCCGCGCACCGATCTCGCCGTCCTCAAGATCGACACCCATGGCGAGCGTCTGCCGGTGGTCGAGTTCGGCAATTCGGATTCGCTGTCGGTCGGCGATGTCGTGCTCGCCATCGGCGATCCCTTCGGCGTCGGCCAGACGGTGACGATGGGCATCGTGTCGGCCCTGGCGCGGGCCAATTCCGACGCCTCCAACTACCAGTTCTTCATTCAGACCGACGCCGCCATCAATCCGGGCAATTCCGGCGGTGCCCTGGTGACGACCGACGGCAAGCTGGCGGGCATCAACACGGCGATCCTGTCGCCCTCGGGCGGCAATATCGGCATCGGCTTTGCCATTCCCGCCAATCTCGCCCGCCGGGTCGTGGAAGGCGCCTCCCAAGGTGGCGTGCGCTTCCCCTGGATCGGTGCCGATGGCCAGCCGGTGACGGCCGAGATCGCCAACGCGATGAAACTGGGGCGGCCGCAGGGCGTGCTTTTGAAGACCGTCTATCCCGGCGGTCCGGCGGCGCAGGCCGGCCTTCACACCGGCGACGTGATCGTGGCGATCGACAACGGCGATGTCGACGACATGCAGGCGCTCAATTATCGCGTCGCCACCCACAAAGCCGGCGACAGCGTGAGGGCCAAGGTGCTTTCCAACGGGCATTGGCGCGAAGCGACCATCCGCCTGTCTCTGCCGCCCGAAAGCCCGCCGCGCAGTTCCACCACGATCAGTGGCCGCAATCCGCTGAACGGCGTCCGGGTGGAAAACCTGTCGCCTGCGGTGGCGCTCGATTTGCAGATGAACCTGTTCGCCAAGGGCGTCGTTATCCGCGCGGTCGGCGGCGGTTTCGCGCAGCAATACGGCTTCCAGCCCGGCGATATCGTGCGCTCGATCAACGGCCGCCCGGTGAATGACGTCGGAGCCCTCAAGCGCATGCTGGAAGGCACCCGCCATTGGGACCTGGTGATCGACCGCGCCGGCCGCCGGCTGTCGCTGACGGTGGATGGGTGAGGGCATCTTTCCCTCCCCCGCGGGCGCGCTTCTGCCCCCGCGGGCGCAAGATTCTCTATGGCGGCACATAGACCGTGGGGGATCGAGTAGCGGCAGCGTGCGAGACGGCGAAGCCGGAAAGGGGGCTCCAGTACGCTCCAGGACAAGCCCCCTTCGGTCGCTTCGCGCCCACTTCCCCCACGCGCTAAGTGCCAAGCGGATAAACCTCCTCGCGCGCGGGGGCAGATGCCTTTTTGCGTGACATCGTGGTTTGAGCGCGCCCCCCACTTCCCTCTATACTCCCCCCATGTCCGATCTCTTCGAATCTGCCGGTCTGGATGACGGCGCGCCGCGGCCTTTGGCCGACCGTTTGCGCCCAAAGACGCTCGCCGAAGTGGTGGGGCAGGATCACCTGATCGGGCCGGACGGTCCCATCGGCCGCATGGTGGCGGCGAGCCGACCGCATTCGATCATCCTCTGGGGCCCTCCGGGCACCGGCAAGACGACCATCTCGCGGCTGCTGTCCACTGCCTTCAACCTCAATTTCGAACAGTTGTCGGCGGTCTTCTCCGGCGTTGCCGATCTGAAGAAGACCTTCGATGCTGCCCGCCAGCGCCGCCGCATCGGGCAGGGCACGCTGCTGTTCATCGACGAAATCCACCGCTTCAACCGCAGCCAACAGGACTCCTTCCTGCCGGTCGTCGAAGACGGCACCGTCGTCCTGGTCGGCGCCACCACGGAAAACCCGTCGTTCGAACTCAACGGCGCCTTGCTCAGCCGCGCTCAGGTGCTGGTGCTCCATCGCCTCGACGATGCCGCGCTCGAAACCCTGCTGGCGCGCGTCGAAGCCCACACCGGCGAGAAACTTCCGCTTGATGACGATGCCCGTTCGACCCTGAAGGCGATGGCCGACGGCGACGGCCGCTATCTCCTCAATCTCGCCGAGGAAGTCACCGCGCTGAAGGTGGTGAAGCCGCTCGATCCCGCCGCGCTGGTAGAAGCGGTGCAGCGCCGAGCGCCGATCTACGACAAGAGCCGCGAGGAGCATTACAATCTGATCTCCGCGCTGCACAAATCGGTGCGCGGCTCCGATCCCGATGCCGCGCTGTACTGGCTGGCGCGCATGCTGGCCGGCGGCGAGCATCCGCTTTTCATCGCCCGGCGTCTGGTGCGCATGAGCGTGGAAGACATCGGTCTGGCCGATCCGCAAGCGGTGGTGCAGGCG
>JAHFQC010000061.1 GCA_023259375.1 Alphaproteobacteria bacterium | reverse complement strand
CAAGCTCACCACTTATACGTTCGGTGGTCGCTTCGAGACCGGCGTGCAGCTGGCCTATATCTCGCCCTATATCGCCGTTCAGGACCACGTCAGCATGCTGCCGGGGTACTCGGAAGGGGCGGCGACGGGCAGTGCGGCGACGTTCGCGCTCGATTATGCCTCGCGCACCTACAATTCGGGACGCGCGGAAGTCGGCCTGCGCCATTATATCGATATCGACGTGACGCCGCGCTGGATCCTGACGCCGGACTTCACCATCCATCTCAACGATCGTCTGGCGTATGCCTACGACCTCAGCGACGGCTCACGCACGGGCGTCTCGTTCGTGAACCTGCCGTCGTCGGCGTTCGATGTGTATGGGGCGAAGGGGAAGCGACACGAACTCCTGGGGACGGTCGGTGCCGACGTTCTGTTCAACAACGGCGTCCGTATCACCACGCATTTCGATGCGGCGTTCACCCAGAAGAGCGAGAGCTACACCGGCTTCGCCGGCATCGGTTACACGTGGTAAGCGTGTAAAAAAGCGGCCGCCATCAGGCGGCCGCTCCGGAGTGGGGTGACTAAAGATCAATCGTCCTTGTTCTGCCGGATGGCATCCTTGGCGCCACCGACGGCATTTTGGATCTTGCCTTTCATCTTGTCGGCCTTGCCTTCGGCCTGGAGTTTGGCGTCGCCGGTAAGCTTTCCGGCCGTGTCCTTCATCTGGCCTTTGGCCTGGTTGGCGGCGCCTTTGATCCGATCGTGATCCATGGTCCGTTCCCTTGGTTTTGCACATGGATAACCCGCGAGGGCCCGGGCAAGTTCCGGTTCCCACAGCGGTCGTGATCGGCCGTGGTGCAGACTGCTGAAATTCGTGCCACAAAATGGTCGAAATTGGTCATTGGATTGCGGTATGCAGTTTCCCGCGACAATTTAATTCCAATGTGCGTCACTTCTGCGCCATTTCCCAATTGCACAGGGAGCCTTAAGTATGCAGAAGCAGAGTGCGTTTCTGCGCTTACGAGCGGATCTCCGTGTGTAGGCACGATCAACCATGAGTCTGGGATTTTCCGGCTCAATTCCGAATGGACAGGGCATATGTCGCTGCCGCCGCAACAAGGCCTTTACGACCCGCGCAACGAGCACGACGCTTGTGGCGTCGGTTTCATTGCCAACATCAAGGGCGCGAAGTCGCACGACATCGTCAAGCAGGGTTTGCAGATCCTGCTGGCGCTCGATCACCGCGGCGCCGTTGGTGCGGACCCGCTGGTCGGCGATGGCGCCGGCATCATGCTGCAGATTCCCGATGCATTGATCCGCGATTGGGCCACCAATGCCGGCGTGACGCTTCCGGCGGTCGGCCACTATGCCATCGCGATGTGCTTCCTGCCGCAGGATCCGTCCGCGCGCGAAACCATCGTCGGCGTGTTCGAAGGCTTCCTCAAGAAGGAAGGGCAGGTGCTGCTCGGCTGGCGCGATGTGCCGACCGATCCGTCGATGCTGGGCCAGACCGTTCTCGACTCGATGCCCGTCATCAAGCAGGCGGTGATCGGCTGGGGTCCCAATATCCGCGACGAAGCCGCGTTCATGCGCAAGCTCCTCGCCGCGCGCAAGCAGACCCAGAATCCGCTGGAGCAGCTTGCCCGCAAGCACAAGAACCCGGCGATCACACATTACTATATGCCGAGCTTCTCGACCCGTACCGTCGTCTACAAGGGTCTGCTCCTCGCCGGCGATGTCGAGAAATTCTATCTCGACCTGCAGAACCCGCTGACCACGTCCGCTCTGGCGATGGTGCATCAGCGCTTCTCGACCAACACCTTCCCGTCGTGGAAGCTGGCGCATCCGTTCCGCTTCATCGCCCACAACGGCGAGATCAATACGTTGCGCGGCAACGTCAACTGGATGAACGCGCGCCGCCGCACCATGGAGAGCGATCTCCTCGGCGCCGATCTCGACAAGATGTGGCCGCTGATCCCGCACGGCCAGTCCGATACCGCTAGTCTCGACAATGCACTCGAGCTGCTGCTCGCCGGCGGCTATCCGTTGGCGCAGGCCGTCATGATGCTGATCCCGGAAGCCTGGTCCGGCAACAAGCTGATGGATCAGGAACGCCGCGCTTTCTACGAATACCATGCCGCGCTGTTGGAGCCGTGGGACGGCCCCGCCGCCATCGCGTTCACCGACGGCATCCAGGTTGGCGCCACCCTCGACCGCAATGGCCTGCGTCCGGCGCGCTATATCGTGACCGACGACGATCTCGTCATCATGGCTTCGGAATCCGGCGTGCTGCCGATCCCGGAATCGAAGATCAAGCGCAAGTGGCGTTTGCAGCCGGGCAAGATGCTGCTGATCGACCTCGAACAGGGTCGCATCATCAAGGACAGCGAAATCAAGCACCAGCTTGCCTCGCAGAAGCCCTACGACGAATGGCTGAAGGCGGCGCAGTACCATCTCGAAGAGCTGCCGGATGTGCCGGATTCGAGCGTGCGCAATTTCACCCCGTCCGAACTTTTGGACCGCCAGCAGGCGTTCGGCTATTCGCAGGAAGACCTGAAGTTCTTCCTTGAGCCGATGGCCGCGAACGGCGAAGACCCGATCGGCTCGATGGGCTGCGATACGCCGCTCGCCGTGCTGTCGAAGAAGCCGCGTCTGCTCTACGATTATTTCAAGCAGAATTTCGCCCAGGTCACCAACCCGCCGATCGATCCGATCCGCGAGCAGCTCGTCATGAGCCTCGTGTCGATGATCGGTCCGCGCCCGAACCTCTTGGGTCACGCCGCCGGTTCGCACAAGCGTTTGGAAGTGCATCAGCCGGTGCTGTCGAACGGCGATCTCGAAAAGATCCGCGGTATCGAGGAGTTGGCCGACGCTGCGTTCCGCACCACCACCATCGACTGCACCTGGGCCGCGTCGGAAGGCGCCAAGGGCCTCGAAACCGCCCTCATGCGCATCTGCATGGAAGCCACCGATGCGGTGCTGGCCGATTACAACATTCTGATCCTGTCGGATCGTGCCGTGTCCGCCGATCGCATTCCGATCCCGGCGGCGCTGGCGACCGCGGCCGTGCATCACCACCTGATCCGCCAAGGCCTGCGCATGCAGACCGGCCTTGTGGTCGAAACCGGCGAAGCGCGCGAAGTGCATCACTTCTGCGTTCTGGCGGGCTACGGTGCCGAGGCGATCAATCCCTATATGGCGTTCGAGACCCTCGAACAGATCCGCGTCGATGCCGGTCTCAAGCTGTCGGCCGAAGAAGTGCGCAAGCACTACGTCAAGGCGATCGGCAAGGGCATTCTGAAGGTGATGTCCAAGATGGGCATCTCCACCTATCAGTCCTATTGTGGCGCCCAAATCTTCGACGCCATCGGCCTCAATTCGGCGTTCGTCGAGAAATACTTCACCGGCACCGCCAGCCGCGTCGAAGGCGTCGGCCTCAGCGACATCGCCGAGGAATGCGTCGAGCGTCATGGCGGCGCCTATGGCGACAATCCGATCTATCGCGAACAGCTCGATGTCGGCGGCAAGTACGCCTTCCGTCTCAGGGGCGAAGATCACGCCTGGACACCGCAGACGATTGCGAAGCTGCAGCATGCCGTCCGCGGCAAGAATTGGGACGACTATCAGTCCTTCGCCGCTGCCATCAACGAGCAGTCGGAACGGCTCCTCGCGCTGCGCGGCCTGATGAAGTTCAAGCCGGGCGAGCATCCGCTGCCGATCGCCGACGTCGAACCGGCGTCTGCAATCGTCAAGCGCTTCGCCACTGGCGCCATGAGCTTCGGTTCGATCAGCCGCGAAGCCCACACCACGCTCGCCAAAGCGATGAACCGCATCGGTGCGCGCTCCAACACCGGCGAAGGTGGCGAAGAGGCCGAGCGCTTCAAGCCGCTGCCGGATGGCGACAGCACGCGCTCGCGCATCAAGCAGGTCGCGTCGGGCCGCTTCGGCGTCACCACCGAATACCTCGTCAACGCCGACGACATTCAGATCAAGATGGCCCAAGGCGCCAAGCCGGGTGAGGGCGGTCAGTTGCCGGGCAAGAAGGTCGACAAGGCCATCGCCAAGGTGCGCCACTCGACGCCGGGCGTCGGTTTGATTTCGCCGCCGCCGCATCACGACATTTATTCGATCGAAGATCTCGCCCAGCTCATCCGCGACTTGAAGAGCGTGAACCAGCAGGCGCGCATCTCAGTGAAGCTCGTGTCGGAAGTGGGCGTCGGTACGGTCGCCGCGGGCGTTGCCAAGTGTCGCGCCGATCACGTCACCATTTCCGGTTACGACGGCGGCACCGGCGCATCACCGCTGACGTCCACGACGCACGCGGGTTCGCCTTGGGAAATCGGTCTCGCCGAAACCCAGCAGACCCTGGTGCTCAACGGTCTTCGCGGCCGCATCGCGGTGCAGGTCGACGGCGGTCTTCGGACCGGCCGTGACGTCGCCATCGCCGCGCTGCTCGGTGCCGACGAGTTCGGTTTCGCCACCGCGCCGCTGATCGCCGCCGGTTGCTTGATGATGCGCAAGTGCCATCTCAACACCTGCCCGGTCGGCATTGCGACCCAGAACCCTGTCCTGCGCGCCCGTTTCGCCGGCACGCCCGAGCACATCATCAACTACTTCTTCTTCGTCGCCGAGGAATTGCGCTCCATCATGGCGCAGCTCGGCTTCAAGACCATCGAAGAGATGATCGGCCGCTCCGACCGCCTCGACATGACCGACGCGGTGCGCCACTGGAAGACGCAGGGCATCGATCTGTCGAAGGTCCTCTATCAGCCCAAGCCGGCGCCGGGCGTCGCGGTCTTCAATTGCGAACAGCAGAACCACAAGCTTGAAACGGCGCTCGACCACGAACTGATCGTCGCCTGCAAGGACGCGATCGAGAAGAAGAAGCCGGTCAAGCTGTCCCGCACCATCCGCAACGTCGACCGCACGGTCGGCGCTATGCTGTCGGGCGAGATCGCCAAGAAGTACGGTCACGAAGGCTTGCCCGACGAGACCATCCAGATCTCCTATACCGGCACCTGCGGTCTCAGTTTCGGTGCGTTCCTGTCGCGCGGCGTCACCCTCGAACTCGTCGGCGATGCCAACGACTATGTCGGCAAGGGCCTGTCGGGCGGGCGCATCGTCGTGCGTCAGCCGAAGGATACCGGCCGCGATCCGACCGAGAACATCATCGTCGGCAACACCGTGCTCTACGGCGCCATCGCGGGCGAGGCCTATTTCGAAGGCGTCGCGGGCGAACGCTTTGCGGTGCGCAATTCCGGTGCGGTGGCGGTGGTGGAGGGGACTGGCGACCACGGCTGCGAATACATGACCGGCGGCGTTGTCGCCGTGCTCGGCAAGACGGGGCGCAATTTCGCCGCCGGCATGTCGGGCGGCATCGCCTACGTCTACGATCCCGACGGCAGCTTCGAGAAGCTCGCCAATCGCGACATGGTCGATCTCGAGAAGATCGGTCCGGCCGCTGCGGGTTCAGCCGACGAGAGAATGCCGCGCCAGAAGTCGGTCAGTGTGGCCGACGCCGGCATGGGTGATCCGCTCCGCTTCGATGCCGAGCGGCTGCGCATCCTGGTGCAGCGTCATCTCCTCTACACCCAGTCGGCGCGGGCCAAATGGCTGCTCGATCACTGGGAAGACAGCGTCAAGCGTTTCGTCAAGATCATGCCGCGCGAATACCGCCGGGCTCTCGCTGAGCTTCAGGCGCAAAGCCAGGCGGCGGAGTGAACCATGGGCAAGGTCACCGGATTCCTCGAAGTCGACCGCAAGGATCGCTCCTACGAAAAGCCTCAGGAGCGGCTCAAGCATTGGCATGAGTTCGTCAAGCCGCTCAAGCCGGCCGAGACGTCGACGCAGGCCTCGCGCTGCATGGATTGCGGCATTCCGTTCTGTCACAACGGCTGCCCGGTCAACAATCTGATCCCGGACTGGAACAATCTCGTTTATCACGACGATTGGCAGAAGGCGTTGACGGTCCTGCATTCGACCAACAACTTCCCCGAATTCACCGGCCGCGTCTGTCCGGCGCCGTGCGAAGCGGCGTGCACGCTGAACATCCAGGACATGCCAGTCACCATCAAGACCATCGAATGCGAAACGGTGGAGCGCGGCTGGGAAGAGGGCTGGATCGTTCCGGTCGTGCCCGTCGAAAAGAGCGGCAAGCGTGTTGCCGTCGTCGGGTCGGGTCCGGCGGGCCTTGCGGCCGCCCAGCAGCTTGCGCGCGCCGGTCATACCGTCACGGTATTCGAGAAGAACGACCGCATCGGCGGCTTGCTGCGCTACGGCATTCCCGACTTCAAGCTCGGCAAGCACCGTATCGACCGCCGTATGAAGCAGATGCAGGCCGAAGGCGTCGAGTTCCGCACCAATGTCGAAGTCGGCATCACCCTGCCGGTCTCCGCCTTGTTGGAGAACTTCCACGCCGTGATCATGGCGGGCGGCGCCGAGTCGCCGCGCGATATGCCGATCGAAGGCCGCGAGCTGACGGGCGTGCACTTCGCCATGGAATTCCTGATGCAGCAGAACAAGCGCAACGCCGGCGACGATGAATCCCGCGCCGCGCCGCAAGGCACCATCAGCGCCAAGGGCAAGCACGTCATCGTCATCGGTGGCGGCGATACCGGCTCCGATTGCGTCGGTACGTCGAACCGCCAGGGCGCCGCGTCGGTGACCCAGATCGAAATCATGCCGACGCCGCCGGTGAAGGAAAACAAGGGCACGACCTGGCCCGATTGGCCGATCAAGCTGCGCGTGTCCTCGTCGCAGGAAGAGGGCTGCACCACCGAGTGGGCGAGCGTGGCCCGCCGCCTCGTCGGCGAAGACGGCAAGGTCAAGGCGATCGAATGCGTGCGCGTCGAATGGGTGGCAGACGCCCAGGGCCGCCGCACGCCGAAGACGGTGCCGGGCAGTGAGTTCACGTTGCCGGCTGATCTCGTTCTCTTGGCGATGGGCTTCACCGGTCCGCGTCAGGCCGGCATGCTGGAGCAGGCGGGTGTCGATCTCGATCCGCGCGGCAACGTCAAGGCGACCGAAACGGATTACAAGACCTCGCTGCCCCGCATCTTTGCTTGCGGCGACATGCGCCGCGGCCAGTCGCTGGTGGTGTGGGCGATCCGCGAAGGCCGTCAGGCCGCGCGGGCGGTCGATGAATTCCTGATGGGATCGTCGACTCTGCCGCGATAACTTCTCAACGATGTTCGCAGCGACTTATGGCCGGGGCTTGCCCCGGCCATTTTGTTTGGTGCCGCTCAGATGAAGCCTTGGTCGTGCATGAATTTGCGCTCGGCGCCGTTGGGATCGTTCTCGACCCGGCATTCGGTGTTGATCAACATGGTCGGGCGCGTGGCGGTGTCGTAGCGCGGCCAGGCCGGCTGATCCTTGGCGGTGGGCACGCCCGATCGCGCGAAGCTGGTGAAATAGCTGCTCATCGCCTTCGAGGCTTCGGCCACGCCCGGTCCGTCGCCTTGCAAGCCCGGGATATCGTAATTGAGGAACACCATCGCAATGTCGCCGGCGTGGCAGGCGCGCAGGGTCCAGTCGGTGCCCTTGATCGGAACGTTGGAAGAGTAGTCGTAGCGGTAGCGATAGACCGGTGCCGGTTGCTGTACCTTGCGGTCGGCCAGGGTGATCGCGCCGCCGCCGAGATTGAGCGCCCCCATCATCGTCACGGCGATCTCGGTGATGTTCGATTTGGGATACTGCTGTTTATAGAAATTGATGATCGTGTCGAACTGATCGCCGAGGAAGGAACGGCCGAGCCCCATCAATGCGGACTCGTCCATTTTGAGGATCGAGGGATCGTCGCGCATGCTCAGAAGCGGTTCGTCGTGCGTGGCGCCGATGATCGCCGGAATGTTGGCGGCCAGCGGCGTCGCGTCGGGGCTGAACGGATTGCGCGGCAGGAAGGTGCCGTCCACCACCGGATCCCAGCCACCGGGCGATTTGATGGAATTGCGTTCGCGCATGCTCGGCGGATTGGGGTGCGTTGCCAGCCATTCTTTGCTCGCCGTGCCAAGCGCGCCTTTGCTGCCCGCGATCTGCAGCGCCAGCAGTTTTTCCGCCGGCACGTCGGCGAGCTTGTGCAGGTCGTGCGGTGCGATGTCGAACGCCGCCAGCACGCGCCGCGCGGTTTCGGTCGCTGTTTCTTTCGGCGTCGCCTCCAGGAAAGAGCCGCTCTGGACGCCGACCTTATGGAACAGGCCTTGCGCCCCCGGCATCGCCATCAGGGTGCAGGTCTTGAAGCCGCCGCCGGATTCGCCGAACAGCATCACATTGCCGGGATCGCCGCCGAACGTGGCGATGTTCTCCTTCACCCACTTCAGCGCGGCAACGATGTCGAGAATGCTCTGGTTGCCGCTGGTGGCGTATTCCTCGCCGCCGAGTTCGCCGAGATAGAGAAAGCCGAGCAGGCCGAGCCGGTGGTTCATCGCCACCACCACGACGTCATAGGCCGCCGCCAGATGGGCGCCGTCCTGAATGTCCTGGCCGCCCGAACCGGTTTCGAAGCCGCCGCCGTGGCAGTAGACCATCACCGGCCGCTTGCCGCCGTCCTTCACCGCCGGTGTCCAGACGTTGAGGAACAAGCATTCTTCCGCATACGCCGGTTCATGCTCGCCATAGGTCGTTTTCGGCGTCTGCAGTGAGGGCGCCGCAAGACGGGTGGCGTCGAGAACGCCGGTCCACGGCTTCACGTTGGGCGCCGCCTTGAAACGGTTCTTGCCCGTGACCGGTCCGGCGTACGGAATGCCCTTGAACGCCAGCGCGCCGCGACTGTGTCCGCCGCGAATGCGGCCGGACGCGGTCTTCACTTCGACAAAGGGCGCTACCGTCTGGGTCCGCCATGCGCCCGGTTCGGCCTGCGCCGGAATCCACAAATAGGGTGCCGCCACGGCCGCTCCGCCGATCTTCAACAGCCCGCGCCGGTTCAATCCTGCCATACTCGTCACTCCCGTCATTCGCGCATTGGTTCGCGCACTTGCGGTGAGCATTCCATGTCCGCGCGTACGTTGCAGTACTGCAGAATCGAACTACCGCGCATGTGATGCCGCAGTTGGCGTACGCTACTTCGCCGCCTTCACGTTCACCGCATACAGATTGCCGTCCGTCGCGCCGACATAGACCACGCCGTCCGCCACCACCGGCGAGGCGAGGATCGCGCCGAGATCGAGCAGTTTCACATAGCCGGTCACGGCGTCGTCATAGAAGCTGGTGGGAAACAGCTTGCCCCAATCGAGACCGCCGTCAGGCTTGGCGTAGGCGGCCGCGCCCTTCGCGGCTGCGGTGGTGAATTTCCATCCGCCGGTGCGGCCGGACATGTCGATGGCCTGCATCTCGCCGCGCATCGAACCGACATACAGCATGTCGCCCGACAGCGCCGGCGACGAGAACAGCGGCCAGCCTTTCAGATCGGCGGCGCTTAGCGCCTTGCCGGTCTTGGCGTCGAGATCGAACATCAGTCCGGTATCGGAGGTGCCGGCGTAGACGTGACCGTTGCGCACCGCCGGCGAGGCGATCACCCACGAGCCGCTGGTCGCGAACGCCCAGACTTTGGCGCCGCTGGCCGCGTCGAGCGCGTAGATGTGAGAGTCGCGCGCGCCGAAGAACACCATGCCGTCGGCCACGGCAGGCGAGGACTGCAGGCCCGTCTGGTTATGGATCTTCTCGTCGTCGCCGGTCTTGAACGCCCACTTCTTGTCGCCGGTTTTGGCGTCGAGCGCATAGAGATAGGTGTCCCAGCTGCCGATATAGAGCGTGCCGCCCGCAACCGCAGGCGAGGCGTGAACGACATCACCGGTCTTGAAGGTCCAGCGCTTGACGCCGTTCGCCGCGTCGCGGGCGTAGACGTTGCCGTCGCCGCTGCCGAAATAGACGGTGCCGTCCGCCACGACCGGCGAGGACAGATAGCAGTCCCACGGATCGGGCATGGTTTCCGCGGCCGGCTCGGAGCCGTGCAGATGCTTGGCGGCGAAGCGGCGTTCGCCCGCGGTGTCGAACTTCCATTTCAGCGCGCCGGTGGCGGCGTTCACGGCATAGAAGGTCCCGTCATAGGAGCCGAAATAGACGATGCCGTTCGCCACTGCCGGCGACGACACCACGCGGCCTTTGGTTTCGAACTTCCATTTCAAGGCGCCGGTGGCGCGGTTCACGGCATAGAGAAAGCCGTCGATCGATCCGGCGTACACGGTATCGCCCACCACGGCCGGTGAGCCGATAAATCCGCCGTTGGCGTGAAACGTCCAGGCGACGCCGCCGAGCCGGGTTGCGCCGGTGCCTTCGTAAACGCCGGTGTGGGCCGCATCGCCCCGGAACATCGGCGCGTCGGCCGCAATCCCCGTCGAGCCCAACCCAACACAAGCCGCAAGTGCAAGAACCAGCCGCATGACCAACCCCCAGAATCGTCCGGTCAATAAAGTCCCGCGCGGACACAGGGTCAAATAACGGTGTGGTGAGGTGTCCGCACTGCAATGACGGGGACACAATACTCAATTCTCTCGACTAGCGGTTCGTAGCGCAGCGCACTCCGCGTCGTATCCACAGGCCCTCCGTTCGTCATGGCCGGGCCAGGCTTGCCGCGGCGCAGCCGCACGCACAGCCGGGACCCGGCCATCCAGGCGGTGGTGAAATCTGGAATAGCGTTGGATTTGCTCTGGCACTGGATGGCCGGGTCGAACGCCAGGCCATGACGAAAAGGGGAATGTTCGGCAATCCCCTGAGGGGCGCCGCACGTCAACGCCATCGTCACTCGGAATTGGCCTGCGCCAGAAGATCCGCGTCGTGTTTCGACATGCCCCACGGCCGGTAGGTCGCGGTCGTTCCGGTCTTTCCGGTGAGCGTCTTGTAAACGACAAGCGCGGCGAGATAGGTGCCCGCGACGCTGGCATGGTGACGGTCCCAGGCGAGCAACGGCGGCGTATCTGGAATGTGCTGCACCTTTTTGAACATGGAGCCGACCAGCACGGCGGCAAGTTCCAGGTCGCGCGCGAGGATGCGCGTCTGGTCCGCCGCCTTGTCGGAATCCGCGTCCGGCGTCGAACCGTAGGTGCAGAATTGCGGATTGGTATAGGTGTCGCTGCCTTCGCCGTCCGACCAGACCTCGAACAGTAATGGCGTCACGTTCGACGTCCGCAGCGCATCGCGCCAGCGCTCGGCATCCGCCGTGGCGGCTTGAATGAGCTGCGGGGTTTCGTACCAGCTGCTGTGATCCTGAAGGATGACATAGTCGGCGGGATGCGCCCGCAGCCACGCCAGGGCCTCCGTTTTTGTCAGGAGGTCTCCGAGATGGGCATCGGGATAGGTAAACGCCTTAACTTCCAGGCGGACGGTGTTGTCCGGGTCGGAGGTCGCGATATTGGCGAGCATGGCGGGCAGATCGTTGCGAAACGTAAAACTGTTGCCGACGAAAACCACGCGTACCGTTTTGGACGCCGGACCGTGAGGTTCCGCAACCATGACCGCCTCATGATCCCAATCGGTAAGAATGTAGCGCCCGCCGAAGCGATGCAGGTTCAGCGCGCCGAGGCATAGAACGGCAATAACGAGAAGGCCCGTCAGTACCAATCGCATCGAACCGTCATCCCCCAGAAGAGGATATAGTGCCGATAAACCGTCCACGATTTCTTAATGCCGCGTCCGCGGGCGTTTGTGCGCTCTCCCAAACCACGAGCGGCCGGACCCCTGCAATATCTCTATTCGTCATGGCCGCGCCAGGCTTGCCGCGGTGCAGCCGCTCGCATAGCCGGGACCTGGCCATCCAGGCTATAGCGATCACACATCGGCGCACCAGCTTCTGAAATGGATGGCCGGGTCGAACGCCCGGCCATGACGAAGAGGGGAAAGGTTCGAAGAAACAGATGCCACGGTATGGTGTCTCGTAATCACCACGATTCAAATCCTTGAAGTCTGTGCTAGTGTCCGATCATAGGTATCGAAGCATCACGGATGCGTGAGGCCACCCCATGATTATGTCGCGAGCAGCTATGCTCACATTGTCCATCGGCATCATCGCTTTCTGGCAAGGCTACTTGGTCTATTCAGCCTTTACAGACTACCCAACTATTCACGACGCGATTTTTGGTGTGGGTGATGTGCGCGGGCTCCTCAGCTATGACATCCTGGTTTCCGAACTGATCGCGTTTTTCCCGCTGATGCTGGTGATGCTTTTATCGCGGAAGCGTAGGGCATAATAAGTAAGAAGGAGCCAGAAAATATAATTCTGCCCATTGGGTAGTATCAGTGCAGCGGATTAGGGTAGCGCTCTATAAATCCTGCTTCGATCTCTGATTTTTTGCTGTCGATGACTGGCGTCGATTTCAAACCCGCGTACGGGGGCATTCGTGACATACAGCCGATTCATTTTGATATGCATGAAGTGGTCATGCACGTGGGTTCTTGTGGTTGCGGGGCTTATCGCTCTGTGTGTTCTGTATGATTGGCTAGGTCAGGCTGGCTGGGGCTATTCATGGTGGTCTCTGCCGTTTCTGATCGGAGTCTCCGCAGTAACTTTGTTAATCCGCCAAAATCTGGTGAGGCATTTGAAGCGCACCGCTAATTGACACCGCCCCACTAGGCGTATTTGCGCTGTATGGAATCCAAAGCGCTATATCAGTGTTTCGGTGCCCCGCTCTCCCACCTGCACCTGCCTCTCTTTCCGAAGTGCGTATCGTTTGCCGCACCCTCTTGAAATCGTGCGAGCGCATTCCCACGTCTCAGCAACGAAGACCTGACAAGGAGAGCCTGAAGATGGATGCGGCAGCGGCCGCGGCCAGAGCATAGACGTGGGCGGCTGAGGCCGCGTGAGAAGTCATACAGGATAGGGTGTTCACCACACATCCGTTGATCGGACAGTTTGGCTTATGCGCCCAACGGGCCGGTTCGCCGTAGCACTGTTCGATCTGGACACCGGGAGGACGAGAAGGTGCCGTCGTTGCGCTTGTCGGCTCAAGCGTGCCGTGCTGCCGGAGGTCTGGGAGGGGCGGGGATTCCCGCCTCTTTGCTATGGGGACACCAGGACCGCTGCCGGAAATTCTGCAAACAGCGGCCGATCGTTCGGCGGCGGCACGTCGGTGCCGGTCAGTCCATCGCGCCACGCGCGCGCGCGCAAATCCTCCGGCAGAGCAAATGCTTCGCCGAGCGTCTCGTCCGGCAGCGGCATGGCGCGCGCGATCGCCGCTTGGGCGGACAACAGCGGCACAGCGACGAACAGCACATTGCCGCCGCTCTCCCGCGCGAAGGCAAACAGATGCGCATCGCCGGTTTCGAGCGGACGATAGCTGCCGCCGAACAGCTCCGGCTCCGCCGCGCGCAAGTTCAAGAGGCGTGCTAGCAGCGCGAGTTTCACCTGGCCGTCGCGCCAGTCCTTCAGATGTGTCGCCGGATCGCCCGCTGCCGCCAGCATTTCCTCGCGGATGTGATAATCCACCGGCCGCCGGTTGTCGGGATCGACCAGGGAGAAATCCCATAACTCCGTACCCTGATAAATGTCGGGCGAGCCCGGCAGCGTGCATTTCAACACCGTCGCGACCAGCCCGTTCAGCGCGCCCGCCGGCGCCAGCGTCCCGGAGAATTTCTCCAGCCGCGCCAGGAACGGATGCTGCGGATCGAGCAGCGCGCGCACGAATTCGGCGTGATCGTTCTCGAAGTCCGCATCCGGCTTGGCCCACGAGGTTTCGAGTTTGGCTTCTTTCAGCGATTTCTCGCGCCACGCGAGGATCCGCCGCGCAAATGCCGACAAGGCTTCATCGGAAAGGCCGAATGGCCGGCAGGCGGCCAGGACTTGGTAAAGCTGATATTCGTCGCCCGCGCCAACCCGCGGCGGCCGGAGCGGCGTGTTGAGGTCGAACCATTCCTGAATTTCGGTTTCCCATAGCGCCGGCAGCTCGCTGATCGCCGCCAGTCGCGCCCGCGTATCCTCGCCGCGTTTGTGGTCGTGCGTCGCCGTGGCGAGGAGGGCGGCCGGGAAGTGCGCTTGCCGCTTCAAACTGCCGTCGTGGAATTCTTCCGCCGAGATGGCGAAACGTTTCGGCGTAAAGCCGACATCGTTGCGCGACAACAGCCGTCCGTAGCGATAGAACGCGGTGTCCTCCACCGCCTTCGCCGCCACCGGCGCGGCGAGCTGGTTGAACCGCCGCACCGCTTCGGTCGCTACTGCGCCGTCGGCTGTGTCCTCGCCGCGCATCGCCGCCGCGATGATCGTCAGCGCCCGCGCTTCCTCTTCGCTGGCGCCGTCCTCGGCTTCGTGCAGCGCGGCCTCGAAGAGTGGACCTGGCGCCGGTTCCGGCTTGTCGCCGCGTGCATACGTGCGATAGGCGCGGAAGTGTTCGAGAATGCGTTCCAGCGCCGCCTCAAACACTTGGGGCGCCAGTGTGCCTTCGTCATCAAGCTGCTGGAACGACAGTGCCGCGCCGCGCAACGCCGAGGCGAACGCGTTCTCCAGCATTTCGCGCCGGGCCCGGCACTCCTCGATTTCGAAGTCCGCCGGACGTCCGCTGAGGTCCGTCCACAGCCGGTCGAACGCGTCCTCGTTCTCCCGCGCATGCTGCAGGCCCGAAACCGCATTCATGAAATCGTAGCCGGTGGTGCCGTCAACCTGCCACGCTGTCGGCAAGTCTTCGCCATCCGCCAGGATCTTCTCGACCAGGATCAACGCCGGCTGCCGCGGCAGATCTTCCGGCCTGAGCGGCGTCATCGCTTCCAGCCGCGCGCGGAGACGGCGGCAATAGCTTTCCGGGTCCGAAAGTCCGTCGACGTGATCGATGCGGACGCCGTCGATCAGTCCCTCGCTGTAGAGCCGGAACACGGTGGCGTGGATCTGTTCGAAGATGGCATCGTCCTCCACCCGCAGTGCGGCGAGGCTGGTGATGTCGAAGAAACGGCGCCAGTTGATGCGTTCGCCCGCCGAGCGCCAATAGGCCAGACGGAAGTTCTGCTGCTCCAACAAAGCGCGCAACGCCTCGGGATTGGCGAATGCGGTCAGATCGGCCTCGGCAGGAGAGGCCGCACCCCCGCTCACCGTGTCATAATCCTCGCGGCGCAGCGGAAAGCGGTGTTCGGCATAGGCAAACGCGAACTTGCCCAGTCGCGCGTCCCATTGCAGCGAAATCTCGCCATCGGCGATGCACTCCAGCACCGGCCGGCCGAGCAGAGGAACCAAAAGCTTGTCGCGCAGGTTCGCCTGGTCTGGCTCCCAGTCGATGTCGAACATGTTGGCGAAGATGCTGTCGCGCCCCTTTTCGAGCACGTCCAGCCAATACGGGTTATCCGCCCCGCCGACCGCCATGTGGTTGGGCACGATGTCGAGAATGATGCCGAGCCCGTTCTTGCGCAGTTCGGCGGCCAGAACGCGGAAGCCGTCCTCGCCGCCAAGTTCGGGATTGACGCGGCCGTGGTCGACCACGTCATAGCCATGCATCGACCCCGCCCGCGCCATCAGGATCGGCGAAGCGTAAAGGTGCGTGATGCCCAGCCGGGCGAGATACCCGACCTGCTTCAGCGCATCGGAGAAGGTGAAGTTCTTGTGGAACTGGATGCGGTAGGTGGCCAGCGGCTTCATGCGGCTTCGATCCATACGGTCGTGGTGCAAGGCGGCAGCATGTCACCCGTGGCCGTGCCGTAAACCGGCGTGGAGTGCTGCAGCGGTATTTGTACCGGGTCATGCGCAAGGTTGGTCGCAATGGTCAGCTCTGCGCCGTCGCCCAGCCGCCAGCGCGCCAGCACCGCCCCCTCGGACAGAACTTCCGAAGCGATCGCCGTCGCCCCCTTCAGACGGGGCACCAGCAGTGAAAAGCGAAGCTGCAGCAGCTCGCGATAGAATGCGCGCCACGCCGGATCGCCGGGACCGAGACGGCAACGCTCGAAGGTTTCCGGATCATTGGGGTCGGGTACCTTGGCTTTGCCGGATGCAAAGGCGGGGAATTTGGCGAACTCCGCTGCCCGGCCTTTCTGCACGGCTTCGGCCAGTTCGGGGTTGTGATCGGTAAAGAACAGGAACGGCTCGCGGGCGCCGCGTTCCTCGCCCATGAACAGAAGCGGGATTTGCGGCGAAAGAAGCTGCAGCGCAATTGCCGCCTTTAGCGCTCGCTCTTCGGCAAGATCGATCAGCCGCTCGCCCAGCGCGCGGTTGCCGGTCTGGTCGTGGTTTTGCGGGAACGACACGAACCCCGTCGGCGGCAGATGCCCGCTTGGCATGCCGCGGACGCGATCGACATGCTCCATGTGTTCGCCCTGAAAGGCGAAGCCGTCTTTCAGCAGCCGCGCCAGCTTCTTGGCGGGACGTTCGGCGAAGTCGGCGTAATAGCCTTCATGCTCGCCTGTCAGCATCACATGCAGGGTATTGTGGAAGTCGTCGTTCCATTGCGCCCGATAAGTTTCCAACAGGCGCGCGTCGTTGTCCTCGTTCTCGAGCACCAAGTGCCGGCTTGGTGCGCGCGCGCCGATTTCCTTCGCCATCATCTCCAGGAAGCCGGCGTCGCGGATCGCATGTACGGCATCGAAGCGCAATCCGTCGAAGCGGAACTCCTCGAGCCAATAGAGCGCGTTGTCGATGAAGAACCGCTGCACCGGCTCCTGACGGAAGTCGATGGCATCGCCCCACGGCGTTTTGAGGTCGCTGCGAAAGAATTGCGGCGCATAAACCGGCAGATAATTCCCGTCCGGGCCGAAATGGTTGTAGACGACGTCGAGAAATACCATCAGGCCACGCGCGTGGGCCTCGTCAATCAAATGGCGCAGATCGTCGGGTGTGCCGTAGGCCTCGTCAGGTGCATAAGGCAGAACGCCGTCATAACCCCAGTTTCGTTGCCCCGGAAAATCGCCGATCGGCATCAGCTCGATGGCGGTCACGCCAATCTCGCGCAACCCCTCGAGGTGTTCGACCACACCCCGGAATCCGCCAAACAGCCCAGTATGCAGTTCGTAAAAGACGGCTTCCTCCCACGGGCGCGGCTGCCATCGCGGCGTGCGCCATTCATAGGTCGAGCGCTCCACCACGCTCCAGCCGTGCACGTCTCCCGATTGCCGCCGTGACGCCGGGTCGGGCACCGAAACGCCTCCGATGCGAAAACGATAGCGCGTGCCCGCGCCGGCGGAACACGAAACAGCCCACCATCCATCGGCCTCGCGGGCCATCGCCAGCGGCTCGGCGTCGGCCAGCTCCAGCAGCACGGCATCGGCAGCAGGCGCCCATAAGCGGAATACGGTCTGAGCGCCAACCTCCGGTCCCCAGCGGCTCATTTCGGCGGCTCCACGAGGGCCGTAAACAGGGCGGCACTACGATCTTCGACCGTGTAGGTCGCACCTTCGTAGGGTCCCGCTTCGCGCTCCGGATAAGCCGTGTCCACCAACAGCATCCATGGCCAGTTCGAATGCAGCGAGAACTCGATCGCCTTTTCCGATCCGTTGAGCAGCAGCGACAGCACTTCGATTTTTCCGTCGCCGTCCCACAGCGCCCGGCGCATGATAAGCGCCCGTCCTTCGCCGTTGGCCCAGTCGTCTTCGTTCAGAGAATTGCCGCGCTCATCCAGCCAGTCGAGGTTGCGAAATCCTGGGCTTGTCTCTTCGCCAAACAGGAATTTCGCGCTGCGCAATCCGGCGTAGTGTTTGCGTAATGAAATCAGGCGCGCGGTGAATTCCGCCTGGGCGGATCCTGCCGGCGATTTCAGCCGTGCCCAGTCGAGCCAGGAAATCTCGTCGTCCTGGCAATAGGCGTTGTTGTTGCCGCCTTGCGAGTTGCCGAACTCGTCGCCGGCCAAAAGCATCGGCGTGCCCAGCGAAGCGAACAGGCTGAGCAGCATCGAGCGTTTGACCCGCTCGCGCAGTGTGACAATCGGCTCCTCATCGCTCGGCCCTTCCACGCCCCAGTGGCACGACAGGTTATCGGAGGCGCCGTCGCGATTATCCTCGCCATTGGCCTCGTTGTGCTTTCCTTCGTACATCACGAGATCGCCGAGAGGCGCGCCATCATGGCTGGCGAGGTAGTTGATCGAGGCGGTCGGCCGGCGCGACGCGAAGATGTCAGCCGACCCCGAAAGGCGGCGGGCCAGTTCGGGGCGCTGGCCACCGTCGCCACGCCAATAGCGCCGCACGGTATCGCGATAGCGGTCGTTCCATTCGCCGAACGGCGGCGGATGATTGCCGAGTTGGTAACCGCCGGGACCGATATCCCAGGGCTCGGAGATCAACTTAACTTTGTTGAGCACCGGGTCCTGCCGGATGGCGTCAAAGAAGCCGCTGTTCGGATCGAAGCCGGAGTGTTCGCGGCCGAGGGTGGCGCCGAGATCGAAACGGAAGCCGTCGACGTGATAGGACTCGACAAAGTGGCGCAGCGAATCCAGCACCATTTGCAGCGCCCGCGGGCTCGCCATATCGAGGACGTTACCGGTGCCGGTGTCATTGATGGTATGGCGCGCATTGCCGTCGACCAGACGGTAATAGCTGGCGTTGTCGATACCCCGCCACGACAGGGTCGGTCCCAGTTCGCTGCCTTCGCAGGTGTGGTTGTAGACGACGTCGAGCAGTACCTCGATCCCGGCACGGTGCAGGCGGCGAATGGCGGCGCGAAGTTCGTTGGTGCCGCCGCCGCTCATATACCCCGGCTCCGGGGTGAAAAAGCCGAGCGTGTTGTAGCCCCAATAGTTGCGCAGCCCCTTATCGATCAGATGACGGTCTTGGAGAAAGGCATGTACCGGCATCAGCTCGATGGCGGTTATGCCGAGCCGTTTCAGATGGTCGATCACCGCCGGATGGCCGAGCGCCGCATAGGTGCCGCGGAAACGCTCCGGCACGTCCTCGAAGAGCTTGGTCAGTCCCTTGACGTGGGCTTCGTAGATGACGGTGTCGCCCCACGGCGTGGCCGGCGGCTTGTCGTCGCCCCAGATGTAGTTCTCGGCCGTAACGACCGCCTTGACCATGCCGGGACCGCTGTCGCGCCGGTCGAAGCTGAGATCGCCGCGCGCAGAGTGCAGGCGGTAGCCGAACATCATGTCGCTCCACCGCAGCTGGCCGAAAAAGTCCTTCGCATACGGATCAAGCAGCAGCTTGTTGGGATTGAAGCGGTGCCCTTCCTCCGGCTTGTAGGGACCGTGGACGCGATAGCCGTAGATGGTGCCCGGTCCGGCCCCCGGCAGATAGCCGTGCCAGACCTGATCGGTGCGCTCGGGAAGATTGAGGCGGTCTACTTCGCGATTGGCGCCGTTGTAGAGGCAAAGCTCCACCGCCGTCGCATTGGCAGAGAAAATCGCAAAGTTAACACCCAAACCGTCCCATGTTGCGCCCAGCGGTGTGGGAGCACCCGGCTCTAGTCTCCCGGGCGTAAATGGCATGCGTTATGACCCTCCGTTGACGTCGACGAACAGCTGTAACGCCTGTGCGGTTCCCACGGTTGCCTTGGACGGTGTTGTTGGCGTGTTCCTCACGTTTGGGAAATGGTTGCGGCAAGATTGAGAAACCCGGCCAGCGGTACGCCGAGCTGGTCGGGCCGGTTGGCGATCTCGTAGCCGATCTCGTACGCGGCACGCTCCAGCGAGAAGACATGCAGAAGCCGCTCCTCGTAGGGCTCCAGCGGCTTGCCGCGTCCGCGCACATATCCTTCCATGAACGCCGCGGCCGAACGTGTTTCGAAGCTGGTGAGGAGGGCATCTACATCCACTTGAGCCGTCGCAGGAGAGGTTCGTAACGCCGTCCAGACCACATAGCTGAACGAACGCAGCATGCCGGCGACATCGCGCATGGGACTGTTCTTGGCGCGGCGTTCCGATATCGGCTTCAGCGGTTCGCCTTCGAAATCGACAAGCACCGCGTCTCCCGCCGCAACGAGAACCTGACCAAGGTGAAGATCTCCATGGATGCGGATCAGTTGGCTTCCAAGTCCTGCGGCGAGAGCGGCATCTATCCCATTCATCAGCGCTTCGCGACCTTCCAACAGCGTGCGTACTGCTTCGGCATCGCTGCCGAGATCGCGGCCATCGAGGAGATCGAGCGCGGCAAAGACTTGGCGGTGGGCATATTCACGCCAGCCTGCGATGACGTCGTCCGTCGCGGATGTCGGCGCGAAATCCGGATTGTCGCTGGGTTGCCCCAGCTCGCGATGCATTTCGCCGAGCCGTTGTCCGGTGACGCAAACGAAATGCGCCACGGTTTTGAAGCCGTCATGGCCTTCTTCCGCCGCCGTGCGATCATCGAGTAGACGCTTGGCTTGCTCGACCGACCAATGGAAGCCGTCGCCTTGGTTCTCGATAAAGCGCTGCGCCACCATCACCGTTGCGGAGCTGCCATCGGAATGCTGGTGGGAAACTTCGCCGAGCAGCGAAGCGATGCCGGAGAAACCGCGGCGGGTCAGCTCCTTTACCATCTCTTCCTCGGGATGGATGCCGTTCACCAAACGGCGGAAGATCTTCAGCATGACGCTGCGCCCGACCATGACGGCGGAATTGGAGGTGTCGCCTCCCAGCCATTGGATCTCGGCCGCTTCATCGGGGAGCGTGAATCCCGGTTGCGCCGTGAATACCAGTTCGTCGCCATCCCATTGGAGTCGACTACCCTCCGCCAGTGCAGTTAAGACGCTGCGGACGAATTTCGGAGTGGCGCAGCCGTCGGTTAGGAGTCCGACGCGAGCGCGCTGCCGGGCCCGGGCGAGGGCTAACCGGGACTCCTGTGGGCTCGACGCTTCGTCCTCCCAGGAGACCGCCAGCGGCATGGCATAGCGACTTTCGCTCTCTCCAACCGTTGCCGACACTTCGGCAAAAACGACATCCGTGCGAGAAAGGGGGATGGCGGTGCAGACACGCACGCGCGGATTCTCGTTCGATTTCTGCTGAAACCATCTCCGTTGCGCCAGATAGCCGGGCAAGATGTCCTTTTCCAGAACATCGCGTGAGCGTCCCTCGAGAATACCGCTCAGGCTGGACCGCAGCACGAACGTATAGTGTTCGGCGAGGTTTTCGTCGGTGGATGTGCTCCATGATGGCTGGTTCGTATCGGCGCTGAGCGCGAACCAATAGAAGCCGAACGGCGGCAAGGTCAGAAGATATGTGAGCTGCCCGATCTTGGGGAAGGCAACGTTGCCGGAGAGTTCCACCGGCGTGCGGCCGGTGAATTCGGAAAGATCGAGTTCGACCGCCTGTGCCGTGCGAGACACGTTGGCGACGCACAGGATCGCTTCGCCGTCATATTCGCGCAGGTAGGCGAGCACCTTGCGGTTGGCCGGCCGCAGGAAGCGCAAGCCGCCTCGCCCAAACGCCTTGTGCTGGCCACGAACGACGAGCCCGCGGCGAATTCTGTTCATGAGCGAATGAGGATCGCGCCATTGCGTCTCGACATTGACCGCCTGATAGCCGTAGAGCGGGTTGGAAATCACCGGAACCACCAGCGACTCCGCGTCGGCGCGCGAGAACCCGCCGTTGCGGTCGGGGCTCCACTGCATGGCGGTACGCACGCCGTCGCGGTCGCCGAGATGGATGTTGTCGCCCATCCCGATCTCGTCGCCGTAATAGAGCACAGGCGTTCCCATGATGGTCAGGAGCAGGGCGTTCATCAACTCGATGCGCCGGAAGTCGCGTTCCATCAGCGGCGCAAGGCGCCGGCGGATGCCGAGATTCAGTCTGGCGCGGCGGTCGGAGGCGTAGGTGTTCCACAGGTAATCGCGCTCACGGTCGGTCACCATCTCGAGGGTGAGCTCGTCGTGGTTGCGCAGAAACGTCGTCCACTGGCAGTTGGGAGGCGCATCGGGCGTCTGCCGCAAAATGTCGGTGACCGGAAAGCGGTCTTCCTGCGCCAGCGCCATGTACATGCGCGGCATCAGCGGGAAGTGGAACAGCATATGGCATTCGTCGTCGTTGCCGAAATACTGCTGGATGTCCTCCGGCCATTGGTTCGCTTCGGCCAGCAGCACCCGCCCGGGATAGCGCGCATCGACCTCGGCGCGGATGCGCTTCAGGATGTCGTGCGTTTCTGGAAGATTTTCATTGTTGGTCCCTTCGCGCTCGACGAGATACGGCACGGCATCCAGCCGCAGCCCGTCAACGCCCATATCCAGCCAGAAGCGCAGGATTTTCAGGCATTCCTCGAAGACGAGAGGATTATCGAAGTTGAGGTCGGGCTGGTGGAAATAGAAGCGGTGCCAGTAATAGGCCTTCGCGTCCTCGTCCCAGGTCCAGTTCGACTTCTCGGTATCGAGAAAAATGATACGCGTGCCGGCATACTTCTTGTCGCTGTCCGACCAGACATAGAAATCGCGTTCGGGCGATCCGGGCGGGGCTTTGCGGGCGCGCTGGAACCACGGATGCTGATCGGAGGTATGATTGATGACCAATTCGGTGATCACCCGGATACCGCGGATGTGAGCCTCGGCGATGAAGCGTTGCACATCTTCGATGGTGCCGTATTCGGGGTGGACATCGGTGTAATCGGAGATGTCATAGCCGTCGTCGCGTCGCGGCGAGGGATAGAATGGCAGCAGCCAGAGAACATTCACGCCGAGGCCGGCGAGATAGTCCAGCTTCTCGATCAGGCCGGAAAAGTCGCCGATGCCGTCGTTGTTGGCGTCAAAGAACGACTTGACGTGCAACTGGTAAATGACGGCGTCCTTGTACCACAAGGGATCCTCGGTCAACGGCGAAGCAGCCGACGTGCGAAGCAGGTTGGGATCGAGCCGAATGTTCATGCGCGGGGCTCCGGGGCTATGCGCCAGATGAGATAGGGATTGTCGGGCGTAAGGACCGCCTGCTGCAGCTTGCCGTGCCAGACAAACCTCGAGCCGGTGAGCAGGTCTTCGGCGGTAACGACATCGGTATCCGCGAGACCCCATTCCCAGAGCGGCACTTCGAACGTGACCGGCTGGTTGTTGTGGGGATCGAGGCTGACCAGAACCAGAACGCGATGCTCGTGTCCCAGCGGGTGCTTGCCGTAATAGAGGACGTTATCGTTGAATGCGTTGTAGAACGTCGTTCCGAGATGTGATTGCAGTCCCGGCTCGGATTTGCGCAAGCGATTAAGTTGGGCGATCTCGCGGACGATATTGCCCGGCGCGTTCCAGTCGCGCGGCCGGACGGCGTATTTGTCCGAGTCGAGGTATTCCTCGCGTCCCGGCAGTGCCGCCGCTTCGCAGAGTTCGAAGCCGGAGAACATGCCCCACAGTCCGGATAATGTCGCCGCCAATGCGGCGCGGATGAGAAATCCGGGACGTCCCGATGTTTGCAGAAAGAGAGGATTGATATCCGGTGTGTTGACGAAGAAATGCGGACGGAAGAAGGCGCTGACCGGCGGGGTTGCGATCTCTTCGATGTATTCGGTTAGCTCGGCTTTGGTATTGCGCCACGTGAAATACGTATACGACTGGGAGAATCCGACCTTGCCGAGATGGTACATGATTGCCGGCTGGGTAAAGGCTTCGGCCAGGAAGATCACATCGGGGTACGCGGCCCGGATGTCGGCGATCAGCCATTCCCAGAATGCGAACGGCTTGGTATGCGGATTGTCGACCCTGAAGATGCGGACGCCTTCGCCGATCCAGTGCAGGATCACATCGCGCAGTGCCAGCCAAAGACCGGGCACGGCGCCCTTGGCGTAGAAATCGACGTTGACGATGTCTTCGTAGACCTTGGGCGGGTTCTCGGCATATTTGATCGATCCGTCGGGGCGCCACTCGAACCAGCCTGGGTGCTCTTTCAGCCAGGGATGGTCGGGCGAACACTGCACGGCGAAATCCTGCGCGATCTCCATGCCGGCTGCTTTTGCTGCGGCGACCAACGCACGGAAGTCGTCCTCGGTACCCAATTCAGGATGGATAGCATCGTGTCCGCCTTCGGGAGAGCCGATCGCGTAGGCCGATCCGACGTCATCCGGCATGGCGACCAGGGTATTGTTGCGGCCTTTCCGGTTGGTGCGGCCGATAGGATGGATCGGCGGCAGATAGAGTACATCGAACCCCATCGCGGTGATGTGCGGGAGTTGCGCGATGACGTCGCGAAATGTGCCGTGACGTTGCCCGTCGGCGGAGCGTGGGAATATCTCGTACCACGCGGCAAAGCCGGCGGCCTTGCGGTCGGCATCGATCGGGTAGGGCCCGCTTTCGGTGCGGAAGGTGCGCGGCGCCGCGAGCCGCATCGCCTCAATCGTCTCGGGCGCAGTTAGGAGCGCGTGCTGCTCGGCCGGTGTTGAACGGCCCGCGTGCGCCGCTATGGTTTCGAGGGCGCTGCGCAGCCCAGCCGGGGCGTGCTGCCTCGCCGCGTCGATCAGGGCGCAACCTTCCTTCAGGTCGAGGCGAATATCCTTCCCGGCATCATGTTTCTTGGTGATGTCACGGACGAAGGTGCTGTAAGCATCGATCCATGCCTCGACCGCAAACACATGCCGGCCCGGTCGCAGCAGTGGCAGATCGACGATCCAGCGATCGTTTGCGATCAGTGTCATGGGGCGCACTTGCGCCTCGCGCTCGTCTTCGGCACGTGAGGAGACCTCGGCGGTGAGCACCGGATGACCGTCGCTGTAGATCGTCGCTTCGATGCGTACGGTCTCACCCACCAAGCGTTTCGCAGGGTATCGTCCGCCCTCGACCGCAGGCATCACGTCCCCGATGATGACCCGAGGTTCGCGCGCGGCTTTCTGGGCTGTCAACGCGCGGATGCGGCGCACGGGTTTGGCTCTGCGGGCACGATAAAGGCGCGTCATGCCCGGGCGGCGCGCAGGATCGTCGCTCTGCCGCATCACCACGGGTTCCAGAGTCGACCATTCGTCGAGATCGGCGATCACAGTGCGGTCGAGCCGGTCGGCCGGTGCGCCGTTGAGGCCGACCACTGCAACCAGCGCTTCCTCATCGCCGCTGCGCAATACCACCGTGCGGGAGGCCGAGGAAAACACTTTCAGAGTCCCCGGCGCGGCGACCACGGGATCGCAAGCGGCCAGTACGTTCATGGCCTGGACGGTGTCCGAGAGTTCGACGGCGTTTTCGGCGCCGGTAATAACACCCGATCCGGAAACGGCTGCGAGCAGCAAGCGTGCCCGCCGAACCTCTGCGCTTTCATGCGCAGCCTGGCCCGGCAGGTCGGTCATGGCGATCACCGGCGCGACGGATCGCAACGCCGCGTATTCTTCCGCCAGCCAGGGTGCCCGCAAATCCCACCATGGCAGCGACGACACGCAATAGTCGAAGTTGCATCCCTTGAGCATGGCAAGGTCGTTCCACGCCACCCCGGGGGTGTTGAGGATGAAGAGTGCTTCGGGAACGCGATCACGCGTTTCACCAACCACCCGTCGCATCACACCGTTTGTCTTGAGGGGTTCGAGAAAGCGAAAGCCCGCGACACCCTCCTCAAGGCGTTCGCGCAGCGCGTCCTTCCACCAACCGACCCGGGTCTCGGTATCGTCGACACCCGCCATTGGGTGATCGTCCGGCAGATTTGCCATATCGATTTCGAGCAGCAGCTTTAGCCCGTCGACCGGCCGGGGGCTGCTGCGTCCGTCACGATACCCGTCCGCCAGGACGTGATCGAAATCGAGCGCCATCAGATGCGCCGGTTCGGGCACGGTGGTTCCGGTATGGCAGATACGGGGAGGAGACACAGCATTCCCTCGGCTGTCGCGGCTGACTAACGGCCGTCAGCGCCGCAAAGTTCCTTCACTGCGGTGCCGGTTTACGGTGCAAACCAGCTCGCGACCCGAAATGCCGACGCTGCGAACGTCACGATGGCGGGAATTGGGAGTGGCATCAGCAGGGCCAACGTGGCTCCGATACCGCCCAGATTGGCGGCCGCCTCGATCACGTTGCCGAGAAACGCGCCGAGCATTAACGGATAAAGTAGCGTCCTCGGATAGTGGTCATAAATGACGGCGAACAGGCCTTTGCCGTAAACGCGTCCAAGCTTTGCGGACAGGTAGACGACCGCGAACATCATCGGCAGAACGACGAGGGCGACCCACAGGAAAGCGAAGCCGAATTTCGCACCGGCCGTTGCATAGGTTGCGATGGCCGATGGATCGTCGTCGGCGGCGCCGGTGACGATGCCTGAACCCAGTTGCCTCAGAAATCCGCGTCGCCCGCTTCCGTCATCCATGGCAACCTAACGCGCGAGAAGGCGGAACAGCGGCGATCCCGCAGCGTTGTGGCAACGAGCGTTACCAGAGGAAACGTCATGCCGACGCGGTCGGGGCATACCAACGCCATTCTCACATCCAAGGTCGTCGGTACGCCGGTATTCGCGGCAGGCGGTGAAAAGCTCGGTCACGTCCAGGACGTAATGCTCGACAAGCTTTCCGACCGTTTGGTTTTCGCGGTGATTGCGGTGGGATTTTCTCCTGGCATGGGGCAGCAATGCAGTCCGGTGCCGTGGCGGCTGCTGGATTACGATCCCGGCCAGCAGGGCTACGTCATTGCCCTCACTGCGGCTCAATTCCGCAACGCGCCGATTTTCGGGCTCGACGAACTTACACATGACGACGGGGTCCGCGCTCGCGAACTCACCGCGATGTTCTACGACACGATCTGAAGAAAGGACGCCAGAATGGCACGCACGACACGACGCCAGCGTAAAACGACCGGTCGCGTGATGCATGAATACAAGCACGGCGAACTCGATCGCGGAAGGGGCGGGGGTAAAGTCAAAAGCCGGAAGCAGGCGATCGCGATTGCGCTCAGTGAAGCCGGCGCATCAAACCGCCAATCGCCGAAACAAAAGCGCAAAGCGCGTACCCGTACCACCAAGAAAGAGGCGCGCGGCGCGACGGGACAGCAGGAGCGCGAAGGCCGCAAGAGTGTCGGCGCTCGGCCGCGCCGGAAGAAGACCGCAAAAGCGGCTGGCCGCACGGCGACACGCAAGGCGACGCGGAAAACCAGCCGCAAGACCACCAAAAAGACGACCAGAAAGACGACGCGGAAGTCTGCGAAGCGAGTCGCTCGGCGCAAGTCCCTCACGAGATAGGGAACCTCCCGGCATTCCACCGGTTATCGATGATTGGAAACAAGGAGAAGGGAACTATGGATAGTCAAGGTTCGCACCGGGGTGATTTCGAGGCTGTGGTACAGGACGTGAAGGATCTCAAGAACGACAGCGCAACGCTGGCCGGGAATGTGGCCGATGATGCGAAGAACAGGGCCACCAGAATGAAGGACAAGGCGACCGACACCGTCACCGGAACGCTGGGCCGTATCGAAGAGACGGTTTCCGACATCTGGAATACCCTCTCTAAAACATCGACCCAGTCCTATGAAGCGGTTGAGCGCAACGTCGAGCAGCGTCCGGTTACGTCGGTGCTTGCGGCGTTCGTCGCCGGTGCCGCGCTCGGCTGGGTATTGGATCGCCGCCGGTGAGCACGTTCGTCAACGACATCGAGGGCGTGCGCCAGCGCGCCCGGCAGCACATCTCGGAAGGCGCGGTGACGGCTGGCTATAAGGCCGACCGGTCCAAGGTAATCGGCGTTTTGAACGAAGTTCTGGCAACGGAGCTTGTGTGTACGTTGCGCTATCGTCGCCACTATCACACGGCCGAGGGCTTGGCATCGGAGTCGGTTAAGCAGGAGTTCCTCGAACATGCGCGCGAGGAGCAGGAACATGCCGATCTGGTTGCCGAGCGCATCGTTCAGCTCGGCGGCGAGCCCGACTTCAATCCCAAAACGCTGGCCGATCGCAGTCATGCCGAATACGTCGAAGGCAATGACCTCAAGTCGATGATCGAAGAGGATCTCGTCGCCGAGCGCATCGCGATCGAGACCTATATGGAAATCGCGCGCTGGCTTGCGGACGGAGATCCAACCAGCCGGCGGCTCATCGAGCAGATCCTCGAGAAGGAAGAGGAGCACGCGGAAGATCTTGTGTCACTGCTCGGCCGTCTGCCTGACGGGAACTCCAAGTCGGTGTGAGGCGTTGGTAGAGACGCGCGGCAACATCGATCGGGAGACACATACCGGAAAGCGGGCGTATCAGGATCGGATTGGCGGGGATTGCCAATCGCGCTTCGTCGCTACTGCAGGGAGTGACGTATTACGGGCGCGCGAATCCAAATTGACGAGAGCAACCTTCATGCCGAGCGCCTCTCCCGTTCGGGCTCGCCGATCCCTTCGCTCTGAAGCCAGTTCGCGAGGCGCCTGAGGCCGTCCTCGACGGCGATCGTTGGTGTCCAACCGGTCGCTGCCTCCAGCGCCCTGGTGTCGGAGACGTACCAAGCCTGATCGCCGGGCCGCCAAGCGTCGAACGCATACGCCACGGATCGCCCCGTCAAGGCTTCGATATGGGCTATGAGATCGAGCAGGCTGATCGCGTTGCCGGGACCGCCGCCGAGATTAAATGCATGGCCCGCGAACATGTCGGGGTTGTCGAGTGCCATCAACCAAGCCCGTACCGCATCGTCGACATAGAGCACGTCGCGCATCTGGCAGCCGTCGCCGTAGATCGTGAGCGGTTTGCCGCTCAGCGCGGAGATCAGGAAATGGGCGACCCAGCCCTGGTCTTCGTGACCGAACTGACGCGGTCCGTAGAGGCAGCTCATGCGGAACACGGCGGTCTTCAGGCCGTAAATGCGCGCATAGTCGAGCACGTACTGGTCCGCCGCGCCCTTTGAGCAGCCATAAGGGCTGTAGAACGACAGCGGCGTATTCTCGTCGAAGCCAAATCGCAGCTTGCGGTCGGCCGGGACATGGCGCGCCCCATCGAGCACAAGTTGGTGGAAATCGAGCAGCTTTCCGTAGACTTTGTTGGTGGAAGCGAACAGGACCGGTGCTTGCGGCGCCAGCGTGCGGACCGCTTCGAGCACGTTGAGCGTACCCCGCGCATTGATTTCGAAATCGTCCACCGGATGCAGCACGCTGGTGGTGACGGCGACCTGCGCCGCCAAGTGGATGACTGCCGAAACACCTGCAACGGCGTCGGCGACGGCATTGGCGTTGCGGACGTCGGCGACGGTGATATGAACCCGTTCGCCGAAGTTGTTCTTCAGCCACGCGATGTTCCGCTCGACGTGTTCGCGCGTGAGGTTGTCGAAGATCACCACGTGTACGCCGCGGCGGGCGAGGGCGGCGGCGATATTGGTGCCCAGAAATCCCGCGCCGCCGGTAATAAGTACGGGCCCGCTCATCCTCGTCTCCATCACGCTACCAGACCGCGACGCTGCAGTTCGGCGTTCGCCCGTTCGACGCTGTCGATCGCGACTTGCCCGGAAAGCCATTCCACAAGTTCGCTTAAGCCTTCGGAGAAGGCGACCTGCGGCGCAAACTCGAATGTCTCGCGTGCCGCCGAGATGTCGGCAAAGCAGTGGCGGATGTCGCCGGCACGCGATTTTCCGGTCACATGTGGTGTGATGTCGTTTCGCCCCATCGCTTCGGCGAGTGCGATACCCACGTCGGCGATCGTGCGGCTCTGTCCCGAACCGATGTTGAAAACGCATCCCGCTGTCTTGGGGGATTCCAACGCCATGCGGCAGGCGCGCGCGACGTCGCGCACATGGATAAAATCACGGCGCTGCCTGCCGTCTTCAAACACCAGCGGCGGACGGCCATTGAGAAGCCGCGAACCGAAGATCGCCAGCACGCCGGTATAGGGATTGGAAAGCGCCTGATTGGGTCCGTAGACATTGAAGAAGCGCAGCGCGGTAGCCTGCCGCCCATAGGCCGAGCCGAAGATGAGCCCCATGCGTTCCTGGGCATACTTGTTGAGGGCATAGACGGAGTTGAGGTATGGCGTCTTGGTCTCCGGCGTCGGAACGGGCTGCAGTTCCTCGCCGTCGATCATGATCTCCCAGCGCCCGGTCTTGAGCTGCGCTGCGGAACGGATCGGCGGCTCCACCGGCTTGTTGCCGTGACGCGCCAAGCCTTCCCCGTAGACGCTCATCGATGACGCGACGAGAAGGTGGCCGATGTCGCGTCCAATCATCGCTTCCAGCAGGACCGCCGTGCCGAGTTCGTTGACCGCCGTGTAATGCGTGATCTCGTACATGCTCTGGCCGACGCCGACCGCGGCCGCCAGGTGGCAGACGGCATCAATGTCCTTGAGCGATCGCGCAACGGTATCGGCATCGCACACGTCGCCGCGTATGAATTCGACGTCGCGACTGAGATAGAGCGGTTTCACACCGCCGGGATGAACCTGGTCCTCAAGGGAATCGAGGACGCGGACATGATACCCGTGGGTCAAAAGTTCGTTGGCGAGATGCGAGCCGATAAAGCCTGCGCCCCCAGTGATTAATACGTTTTTCACGTGCTGTTCTCCTCCGGGAAAAACAACGCCCGCATCTTGGATTCTGTTCCCAATGAGCTGTTCTGCTCGTGACGCTCCCCGGCGGAGGTCTTCGCGAAAAAGATGAAAAGCGACGGAACAAACATGCGCGTGCAGGCTTATCCGCTGGCAACACTGACGAAATGTCGAATGTGATGAAAGCTGACCTGGACCGGTATGCGCCCGCCGCTTTCGGCGGGGTTCTCACATTTGGCGGGATCAATCTCTCCCGCGCGGAATCCTCGTTGCTGGTGCGCCAGCTTGGCGCTATCCAGACACACCGCCCCAACGTCCGCCTGATGTCGGAAGGAGACGCGCTCGACCGTCCGCGCTTGATCCGCTCGGGTTGGGCGTGCCGTGTTCGCTTCCTCAGCGATGGCCGGCGGCAAATCCTGAACTACTATCTGCCCGGCGATATCATGGGATTGTCGTTGGAGCCGGATCCCGTCGCTTTGGCCGGCTATGCATCCCTTACGCGCCTTATGACCATGGACATCGGTCAGTTGCGCACGCTTGTGCTGGATCACCCGGATGAATATCCCGAGCTTACCGCGGCCTGCCGCAAGATGAAGGTGCACGAGGAGTACTATCTGCTGTCGCAGATCACGCGCATCGGCCGGCAGAAAGCCTACGAACGCGTGGCGCACCTGCTGCTGGAGTTTCACTCCCGATTGAGCCGCACTGGCCTTACGGAAGGTTCGTCGTTCCAGTTGCCGTTGACCCAGGAGGCTCTTGCCGACGGTCTCGGCCTCAGCGCCGTGCACGTCAACCGCACCTTCAAGCTGCTTAAGCGGAAGAACTTGGTCCGGGTCGAGCGCGCCACGGTGACACTGCTGGAGCGCGACGCTCTCGCTGAAATGTGCGGGTTCCGCGAGCCGGACGATCTGCTGGAGGCCGACACGACGCCCGAGCGGGCCGCGGTGTCATTCTAAAATGGCCTTCCTCCCCGGGTCTGCAAACGCGAGGAGGAAGGTCCTGGGCTACTGCATCCGTTGCGGCATGCTCATGCTGCTCTTGCCTTCCTTGGCCTGAAGCGATTGCGCAAGGGCGAGGTGCTTTTTCAGCGTCGGCAATTGCTTGGCGGCGAGGCTGCTGGCCTTTCCGTCCTTGGCCTTGGCTTCTTTGGTGAAGGCGGCAATGTCCTTTTGATGATCCTCGACCATATGGCTGACGAACATGCGGTCGAACTCGGCGCCGTTCGTTTGAGCCAGCTTGTCATAGGCCTGCTGGGCATCCGGCATCACGTCCGACGGCAAGCTGACCGACATCGATGTCGCCAGTGTAGCGACTTCGTCTTTTGCCTTGGTATGATCGGTGACGAGCGTTTGACCGAATTTCTTGACCCTGGCGCTCTGTCCCTTTTGCTGGGCCAG
Organism: Alphaproteobacteria bacterium; assembly: GCA_023259375.1. Lineage (GTDB taxonomy): Bacteria > Pseudomonadota > Alphaproteobacteria > Micropepsales > Micropepsaceae > Rhizomicrobium. Next base: position 1,942 of record JAHFQC010000061.1, on the reverse strand, counting down.
TTTCCCCATCATGATCTCGGCATTGTCGCCTTTGGCTGCTTTCATGAGGAAATCGCCGGCACTGTCGGCATGAGCGGCGGTAGCGATGGTGAAGACGGCCAATGCGGCTGCAGCAGCGATTTTCATGGAGAATGGTCCGGTTGGTGTTTCGCGCAAACAACGGGCCTTGCTGGCGCTTCGTTCCTTGTGTAGAGGCGGGAACCGCTGGTTCCGTGGGGCGTTCCCTACGGGCGGAACGCTGCATGTCGTGGCGTCAGGATTCTTCGACATGCTGCATGGACCTTTTATGGATATTGTCGGTCTCGAGCGCCGTTACGGCACTGTGCGTGCGCTGACCGAAGCGCTTGCCTTGCCGCTGACGGCCGAGGATCAGGCGGTTCAGTCGATGCCCGACGCCAGTCCGACGAAATGGCACCTGGCGCATACGACTTGGTTCTTCGAGCGCATGATCCTCGTCGGCCGGCCTGGGTACCGGGTGTTCGATGAACGCTATGATGCGCTGTTCAATTCCTATTACCTTGGGATAGGGACGCCATACACGCGCGCGGAGCGTGGGCTCCTGTCGCGCCCGTCGCTGCGTGAGGTTCTGGATTACCGGGCTCATGTCGATGATGCGATGTCGAGCATCGCCATCGATCCGCATGTCGCCGCTCTGATCGAACTCGGTCTCAATCACGAGCAGCAGCATCAGGAGCTGATCCTCACCGACATCAAACACGCCTTCTCCAAGAACCCGCTGCTGCCGCCCTATTGCCCGGCTTCACCAGTGATCGCGGCACCGGCGCCGCCGCTGGCGTGGTGGCAGTTCGGCGGCGGCACAGTCCGCATCGGCCATGATGATGAGGGTTTTGCCTTCGATAACGAAGGGCCGGGCCATGCCGTAACGGTAGCACCGTTTCGCTTGGCTTCGCGGCTCGTCACGTGTGGCGAGTATCAAGCCTTCATCGACGATGGCGGCTATGAGCGCCCGGAGCTCTGGCTTTCGGACGGTTGGACACTGGCTCACACCGAACATTGGCGCGCGCCGCTTTATTGGCGTCGCGACGGTTCGATTTTCACGCTGCACGGCGTGCGCGCGCGCAATCCGTCGGAGCCGGTCGTTCACGTCAGCTTCTACGAAGCGGCCGCGTTCGCCGCCTGGGCCGGCAAGCGTCTGCCGACGGAATTCGAGTGGGAGGCGGCGGCCCGCGATCTTTCCGTGGCGGGACATTTCCTCACCATCGACGCGTTGCTGCCGCACGCAGCCCGGGCGGGGATGCGTCAGCAAATGTTCGGTGATGCCTGGGAATGGACGCGGTCGTCCTACGATCCGTACCCCGGCTTTCGCGCATTCGACGGCGCCGCTTCGGAATACAACGGCAAGTTCATGGTCGGTCAGCTCGTACTGCGCGGCGGCTCTTGTATTACGCCGCCAGGGCACATACGTGCGACCTACCGCAATTTTTTTCCGCCGGCAGCGCGCTGGCAATTCAGCGGCATTCGTCTGGCGGAGGATGTATGACCTATCACTTGCGCAAGTTGGAGGGCGGTTTTGCCGCCGACATTCTCGACGGCCTCACGGCATATCCCAAGACATTACCTGCGAAGTATTTCTACGACGCGCGCGGCTCGCTGCTGTTCGAGGAAATCTGCGATCTGCCGGAATACTACCCGACCAGGGTCGAGACCAGTTTGCTCAGCCGGCATGCCCGTGAGATTGCCGCGCGGGCGGGCGAGGGTGTCACGCTGGTCGAATTCGGTGCCGGCGCCCTCAAGAAAGTCGAGCTGCTGCTGGCGGCGCTTTCCGCTCCCGCGGCCTATATGCCGATCGACATCTCCGGCGAGTTTCTCGAAACCCAAGCCGCGGCTTTGCGCGCGCGCCGTCCGGGACTCGCGGTGCGGCCGGTGGTCGCCGATTTTGCCGTCGCCGATCTGGCGCCGCAGCGGCCGGGCGAGCGCCGTG
>JAHFQC010000003.1 GCA_023259375.1 Alphaproteobacteria bacterium | reverse complement strand
CATCCCGATCTCGCCGCCTGACACACCGCCAAGCGGACAGCCTAGACCACCGGGATGAGGGGTCCTTTTTCGACGCCGATCACCCCGCTACCGGGGTCCTTTTTCCACGCCGATCCACAGCGCGGGACAGGCGAGGGCCATTACGACTGGGACGTTCCCGGCGTCGTCGCCGCGGCTGGCGGCAACGCGAGCGGATCAAGCGCCATGACCAACGGCACGGTTGATCAGCAAAGCGCGATGACCAACGGCACCGTCGAGCAACAGAGTGCCATGACCAACGGCACGGTGACAGATGGTGCGGGCAAGCCGGGCGAGACGACGCTGACCGTCTCCTACAAGGGCGGAAAGACCAAGGTTCTGGTGCCGGCCGGCACGCCGGTGGTCCGGTTCGAGCCGACGCAGCGGTCAGTGCTGGCGAAAGGTCAGAAGGTCTTCGTCGTCACCGACGCGAGCGCGCCGGGAGCCAAGTTCGTTGCGATCGGCAAGGACGGGATCACGCCGCCCATGTAACCGCACGCCCGGTGACGCGTCACGGCGTCGGCGGGATGGCTATTGTGTGAGGCAGCTTGGCGGCGCTTAGAGCGGTTTCCGATCAATCTGCATCGTATCCGGCGTTGGCGAAGTAGTTGGCGCATTCCTGTGGCGGATAGAGATCGAGGATGCGGCCGATGGCGTTCCAGAGGCCGTGGATGGTGCGCTCGGCAGCCTTGCGCAGATGGGCCTTCAGCTTCGAGAAGGCCTGCTCGATCGGGTTGAAGTCGGGACTGTAGGGCGGGAGGAAGAGCAGCTTTGCGCCAGCGGCTTCGATGGCCTCGCGGGCGGCAGGCGTTTTATGGCTCGACAGGTTGTCCATGATGACGATGTCGCCGGGCTTCAGGTCGGGCACGAGCACCTGGCGCACGTAGGCAACGAAGGCGTCGCGGTTGATCGGGCCGTCGAGCACCATCGGCGCGACCATACCAGTGCGGCGCAGACCGGCGACAAGCGTGGTGGTCTTCCAGTGTCCGTGCGGCACGCCTGAGCGCAGCCGTTCGCCGCGCTGACAACGGCCATGGCGCCGTGCCATGTTGGTCGACGCCCACGTCTCGTCGATGAACACCAGCCGCTCGGGATCAAGGTCGAGCTGGCCATCGAACCACTCCTCTCGGCGTTTCAGGACGTCGGGGCGGTCCTGCTCGGTGGCATGCGCTGTCTTTTTTTGCGCGTGATCCGGTGCCGGTCGAAGAACCGCCACAGCGTGCCGATCCCGACCGGCATGCCGCGTTCGGCGAGCAGCGCCTGCAACTCGACCAGCGTGATGTCGTCCTTCGCCTCGATTGCGGCGAGGATGAAGGCCGCGTGCGCGTCGATCCTGCCCGCACGACGGTCGCCGCCCTGCGGCTTGGCTGCGGGCGTGCCGTGCTGAAGGACCAGTTGCCGCCAGCGGATCGCACTTGCCGCGCTGACACCGAACCGTGCTGCCGCGGCCCGGCACGACATCCCACCGTCAACCGCGGCTACCACCCGCTCTCGAAGGTCCTGTGACAGCACTCGTGGCATACATGCGGCCTCCTGACCCGGCCCGGAGCCTGAATCAGAAAACCGCGCCCGTGTGAATCCTCAACGATTCAAAAAGCGCGGAAACCGCTCTAAATAAGATCTAACAAATCAATTTCGGTACTATATATAAAGATGTAATAATATCACCTTCGAAATCTTCGCCACGATCGTCGCCGTAGGCGATCTCACGAAGTGAGATAATTAAAACGCCTCGATGACGTTCTAAAATAATACGAAACGATAAATATAGCGTCTTTAACAAAGAGCTATAATCATGCTGAATCAGTCCGAAAAAATCCTTATAAATTTCAGAGCTTTTTCAAGTCCCGTTGAATCATTCGATAACGTTTGTTTCCTCTCAGGAAAGACCCGTACGCAGGTTTTAACGGAGATGATGAAGCAGCGGATAGCGACCGCAGGTCGTAAAATCGTTTTGGAGATTGAGAAGGAAGCTGCGTTGAATGAGCGGCTAAAAACGGCCGTAGAACGTCAAACCGCTATCGAGGTGGCGGAGCAACCGAGACAGTGGTCATCGGCGGTCAGAAACCGTTTGAAGCCGTTCTCATCGTTCGATTTGCCTGTTCGATGATGCTGACGAAATCGGTGAGCCCGAAAACGAAGGCCGAACTGATCCGTGCTCTTCAAACCGCTTCTTTTTCAAAGGTCGAGGTTTTTGAAGGCGAGCGGTTGAGCCAGCTGCCGACGATCGATCGGTTGAAGAGGGCAGGGGGCGTCGTCGTCCTGCTGACGTGAGAGCCTGCCAACGTTTGATTACGTCTAATTGCGAAGACTGGAGGCCTTATGCCTTTGCCCGCTAGCGGCCCTTTTTCACTCTCGCAACGTGGATGGTCGATCTCTGGTCGGTCAAGCAATCACAATTGTTTCGGGTCCGCAATGACACGGCAACTAACCTATGGTAAGTCAGTGCGACGGGTGATCTCCCTGCTGCGCCGCCCGACCCGGCCAGCAGGTAAGAATCAAAGCTGATGATCCCCGTCAAATACGCTCGCGGTAACGGCCGCTTCCGCCATGAGCGGTGCGAGTGATGCCGGATGGTCGCTAACGCCCAATTGCGGTCGTTCCGGTGGATAACTTGCAGTTTCGAAAGCGGGCACCCGTTCATCACGATGCTGCGAAGCCGGCCATTCATGATGCAAAAGTCAAAAGTTTTGCATCAACCGGCTCGGGTAAAGATCAATCATTTTCAATCTCAGCTGCACCAGCGAGCGGCATAGGTTGAGGGCCAGGTGGAGGTGAGACGGGCAATAACCCGTCATCATCGGGACGACGTGGACGTCGACGCAGCAAATTCCGTAGACGTTGAGCGATCTCTTTCCCGAGCGCCCTTTGAGCGGCTGCACGTGTAGGAGGTCCATTAAGGTCTTTGAACGGCATCACTGTCCTCGTTTAGGGTTCGAGTTCTATAAATTAAGTCCCACCATCACTACTTGGCCAAGCAGCGCGAGCGAGTGGGTGGGGGCAACGCAGCATTTGTATTGGCGACCTCAAAGCCCATACCGGTCCCGTAGCGTCGCAATAGGTCTGCATGGCCCGCCCCAAACACCGCGACTGTGCGGTCGCCCGGTGCACCTGCGATGCGTCGTAGGTTAGAGCGGTTTCCGATCAATCTGCATCGTATCCGGCGTTGGCGAAGTAGTTGGCGCATTCCTGTGGCGGATAGAGATCGAGGATGCGGCCGATGGCG
>JAHFQC010000060.1 GCA_023259375.1 Alphaproteobacteria bacterium | reverse complement strand
TGACGGCAGCCTTGTGGGCATCAGAGCCCTTGCCGCCGAAGTGGCCGTCTTCGATATACTTCTTGGCGTTGTCCCAAGCGCCGCCGCCCGAGGTCATCGAGATGGCGACGAACAAGCCGGTGACGATCACGCCGATCAGCATGGCGCCAACCGCGTTGAAGGCATCGACCTTGTTGTTGGTGACGAAGTACACGACGAAGTAGAGCACGATCGGCGACAGGACCGGCAGCAGCGACGGGATCTGCATTTCCTTGATCGCCGCCTTGGTCAGCATGTCCACGGCGCGGCCGTAGTCAGGCTTCTGCGTGCCTTCCATGATGCCGGGCATCGCCTTGAACTGGCGACGGACTTCCTCGACCACTGCACCGGCCGCACGGCCAACCGCAGTCATCGCGATGCCGCCGAACAGGTACGGCAGCAAGCCGCCGAAGAACAGGCCGACGATCACCCACGGATTGTCGAGACCGAAGGTCGGAACCTCGACGCCCTGGAAGTAGGTGAACGTGTCGTTGTGCGCCACGAAGTACTTGAGGTCTTCGGTGTAGGCGGCAAACAGAACCAGCGCGCCCAGACCGGCCGAACCGATGGCATAGCCCTTGGTCACGGCCTTGGTGGTGTTGCCCACCGCGTCGAGAGCGTCGGTCGTCTTGCGAACGTCGCCTTCCAGACCCGCCATTTCGGCAATGCCGCCGGCGTTGTCGGTGACCGGACCGAAGGCGTCGAGCGCCACGATCATGCCGGCCAGCGACAGCATGGTCGACACCGCGATGGCGATACCGAACAGGCCCGCAAGCAGGTAGGTCACGATGATGCCGACGCAGATGACAACCGCCGGCATGGCGGTCGATTCCATCGAAATCGCCAGACCCTGAATCACGTTCGTGCCGTGGCCGGTAACGGAGGCTTTGGCAATCACGTTGACCGGACGCTTGCCCGTGCCGGTGTAGTACTCGGTGATGATGACGATCAGGCCGGTGATGGCCAGACCGACGGCACCGCACCAAAACAGGTCGAGGCCGGTGAAGGCCTTGTCGCCGATGGTCAGAGCAGCAGCCGTACCGCCCGGGATCAGCCGTTCGATCAGGACATAGAGGCCGGCCAGCGACAGCACGCCGGTGGCGACGACGCCCTTGTACATGGCGCCCATGATGTTGTTGGACTTGCCGAGGCGAACGAAGAACGTGCCGATGATCGAGGTGATGATCGACATGCCGTTGATCGCGAGCGGCAGCAGCATAAACGCGGTTTTCTGCTCGCCGACGAAATAGATCGAGGCGAGAACCATCGTGGCGACCGTGGTCACCGCATAGGTTTCGAACAGGTCGGCGGCCATGCCGGCGCAGTCGCCGACGTTGTCGCCCACGTTGTCCGCAATGGTGGCCGGGTTGCGCGGATCGTCTTCCGGGATACCGGCTTCGACCTTGCCGACCATGTCGCCGCCGACGTCCGCACCTTTGGTGAAGATGCCGCCGCCGAGACGGGCGAAGATCGAGATCAGCGAGGCGCCGAAGCCCAGAGCCACGAGGGCGTTCTGGACGGTACGGGCCTGCACTTCGTCAGCCAGGCTGAGACCGAGGCCGTCCTTCAGGAAGAGGTAGTAGCCGGCAACGCCGATCAGGCCGAGGCCGACGACCAGAAGGCCGGTCACTGCGCCGGAGCGGAACGCCATCGAAAGGCCGGTCGCCAGACCCTGGCGGGAGGCTTCGGCGGTGCGAACGTTGGCGCGCACCGAGACGTTCATGCCGACATAACCGGCAGCGCCCGAAAGGGCAGCACCGATCAGGAAGCCGACAGCGCTCGTCCAGCCAAGCAGGAAGAACGCGATGACGAAGATCACTACGCCGACGATACCGATCGTGGTGTACTGACGGTTAAGGTAGGCGCGAGCGCCTTCCTGAATAGCGGCCGAGATTTCCTGCATGCGAGGCGTACCGGCACTCTTCGAGAGCACCGAACGAACCGTCAGTCCGCCGTAGACCAACGCCGCCAGGCCACAAGCCAAGACGATATAAAGTTCCATGGTTTCCCCTTGCTTCCGAATTTTTCGACCACTTGAAGGTATGGTCATTAGGTCCTGGACAGGCCGGAAACCTGCCGGGCAGAAGGCCTGGGGTGTATGCCAAAACCCTAACGGACAAGCAACTTAGTGCTAGTGTCCGGACCCAGGTTTCGATGTCGCGCCTGCAGAAGAGGCACTTTTGGCCCCTCCCTCGGACGCCCCGGCGCCATCAGAGGTTGCCGGAGCGGCGGTTTGCTCGGGCGGCGGGACACTTCCGGTGGTCGAATCGCCAGGATGGAGAGGGGCGTACTTGATCTCCATGAACAGGATCGCCCGGACGGTCTCGTTTCCCACGATCCGCTTGGCGGTAGCCGTTAACCTAGCGGCGAGCTGGTCCTTGTCGAGTGCTTTTGGGTCGGAATCGAGCGAGACCGGCCGGCCATTCACCTCCCGCACGAAGGCGTCCTGGATGAAAGCGAGCTTCGCGCGCACCCGGATAGCGCCCCCAGGCGAAGTACAGATCAGCTTGCTGGCGACGTAGTTGTAGCCCTGCAAATCGCCGTCTTTGCTCATCGGAACCATCAGAAACGGCATTTCCACCGAGGTTCCGGGCTCCGGCTTGATCGGCTTTTTCGCAGGCTCCGCACTCCAGGCCGGATAGGCCAGGCAAAGCGCAAAAACGAACAAGACGAGCCCACGAAGCATGAGCCCAACCCTAGGCGGTTGTGGCTAACGAGAGGTTAGCGGAGGCCGGATTGCCCGGATCCGCCTTCAGAAATGGGTAAAACCGGCTTTGGGCACCGCAATTTCCTGTCCTTGGCCGTCGAGCAGTACGACACCCTGCCCCGCCTCGACACGCCCGATCCGGGTGACCGGCAAGCCGGCCGGGATGGGCGATGACGCCGTGAATGCAATTTCGTAGTCGTCGCCAGCGGTCGCGGCGCGGACGATATCCGGATCGAAGGACTTCAGGGCATCGGAGCGCGGAATGGCCTCCGCCTCGACAACGATTCGCACGTGCGAGGTTTCGGCGATGTGTCCCAGATCGGCGATCAGCCCGTCAGAAACGTCGAGCGAGGCGTTGGCGAAACCGCGGAGCTTGGGTCCGAGACTCACGCGCGGCGTCGGCTGGCGATAGCGTCCGATCAGGAAGGCGGCGTCGGGCTCGCGCGCGACCTTGCCCTGCAGGATCGCCAACCCGGCGCCGGCGTCGCCGATCGTGCCGCTGACGTAGACATGATCGCCCAGTTTGGCGCCGGATCGGCGAATCATCGTGCCGTGCGGGACCCGTCCGATGGCGGTAATCGCGATCGTCAGCGGCCCCGGCGTTGCGGTGGTGTCGCCGCCGAGAAGGGAAACACCGAACGTCTTCTGATCCTCCCCCAGACCGCGCGCGAATTCTGCCAGCCAGGCGTCGTCGATGGATTGAGGCAACGCCAAGGCGAGCAGGTATCCCACCGGCTCGGCGCCTTTCGCAGCGAGATCCGACAAATTCACGCGCAACGCCTTGGAGGCGATCAGGTTTGGCGGATCGTCGGGGAGAAAGTGAACGCCCGCCGTCAGCGCGTCTGCCGTCATCACCAGATCGTGATCCGCTTCCGCTTTGAGCACGGCTGCATCGTCGCTGAGCGCCAAGGCGCCGGGGTGTGTCGCCAGGGGCACAAAGTATTTCGCAATCAGTCCGAATTCGGAAAGCTTGTCGGTCACGCTTGAAACCCTCGCAACGGCACTTACATGGGAGCCATCGTAATCAGCACAAAAGGACGTTGAAAGCGCCGCCTGCAGAACTTGTTTTTGCCACGATAATGCCCTGACCAGTGGCCACCTTCGTGTGCAACAGAACGGAAGTTCACGGCGTTTCTAATCCGTACAACGACCGAAACCTTTGGAGAGTGTCATGGTCCGCCCCGCCCACACAGTCCGTCAGAACGCCGAAGGCGGCGCCGTCCGAACGGTCGTGGTCAGCGCGCTCGGCCTGCTCCCGATGGGCATCGTCTCCGGCATGATGCTGATGCAAATTCTCGGATACTGGACGTACTGAACGGTCCCGTTAATCCGGAGCAGCAAACACATACTCAGAACTGATCGTCCCGGGCTTCGCCGCCGAATTCTTCCGGCCGCTTGACCCGCGCCAGCTTGTCGAGCGCGGCGTTGATGAACGGCGAGCCCTCTTCGGCTTCGAAGACGTGCGTAAGACCGACGTATTCGTCGATGATCACCTTTGCCGGCACGTCACGACGGGCGAGGATCTCGTAGGCGCCCGCGCGCATGATGGCGCGCAACAGCGAATCCACCCGCGACAGCCGCCAGTTCTTGGCCAGGCACTTGGCGATTTCCTGGTCGATTTCCGCCTGCCGCGCCGGCACGCCATGCACGATATCGGAGAAGAAATCCGCGTCGGGCGTGCCGGGCGTGACTTCGTTTTCGCGGCCAAAGCGAAATTCGACGAATTCCGCCGTGATGTCGTCGGCCGCATCGCCGGACATTTCCATCTGATAGAGCGCCTGCACCGCAGCGATACGTGCCGCGCTGCGCGCGCTGGGAAGTCCGTCGTCGTTCATTTTAGGTCCGTTCACTTGCGCATTCCGAGGCGGCTACGCAGCGTGACCAGCGAAAGGCACGCGCGCGCGGCGTCGCCGCCCTTGTCGGCCTGTTCGCGATCGGCCCGTACCAGCGCCTGCTCTTCGTTTTCGACCGTCAGGATGCCGTTGCCGATGCAAAGGCCGTAGTTGATGCCGAGATCGACCAAAGCGCGGGCGGATTGTCCGGCCACGATGTCGAAATGGTAGGTCTCGCCGCGAATGACACAGCCGAGCGCGATGAAGCCGTCGTAGTGCTTGCCGCCGTGCTCGCCGCCCTTCATGGCGAGATAGATCGCCGGCGGAATCTCGAGCGCACCGGGCACCGAGACGCTGTCGAAATACGCCCCGCCCCGCTCCAACGCCGCCGTGGCGCCGTCAAGCAGCTGCCGGGAGATCTCCGGATAGAACGTCGCCTCAACAATCAGGATGTTGGGCTTGAGGTCAGTCGCGTCCGCGGATCGGGTGCGTGCCGACGACGTTGAGGCCGTAACCATCGAGTGCCACCACTTTCTTTTCGGGGGTATCGGTGAGAAGGATCATGTTCCGGATGCCAAGGTCGAGCAAGATCTGGGCGCCGACGCCCGCTTCCTTGACCCGCCGCCGGTCTTCCTCGGAAAGCCGCTTCAGGACCATGTCGGTGACGAAGGTCGCGCGCGGCTGGCGCAGCAGCACGACCACACCGCGACCCTGATGGGCGATGATGCGCATCGATTCCGCCATGCGGTCGCGGGCGGCGTGGGCGTCGCCCAGGATGTCGTTGAGCACGTTGATGGCGTGCATGCGGACATACACCGGCTCGTCGCCCGAAATGTCGCCTTTGATGAGCACGATGTGCTCGGCGTATTCGATGGTGTTGACATAGACCACCATCTTCCAGTCGCCGCCGTAATGGCTGGAAAACACCGACTCGGCGGTGCGCTGGATGAAATGATCGAACTTGCGCCGGTGGGCGATGAGGTCGGCGATGGTGCCGATCTTGAGGCCGTGGAGCTGGGCGAAAGTCACGAGATCGGGCAGCCGCGCCATGGTGCCGTCGTCGTTCATGATCTCGCAGATCACGCCCGACGGATTGAGCCCGGCGAGACGTGCGATGTCGACCGCCGCCTCGGTATGACCGGCGCGGACCAGGGTACCGCCTTCGCGCGCCACCAGCGGGAAGACGTGGCCCGGCATGACGATGTCGCCCGGCCCTTTGGTCGGATCGATGGCGACCGCGACCGTATGGGCGCGGTCGTGCGCGGAAATACCGGTGGAGACGCCCTCTTTGGCTTCGATCGAGACGGTGAATGCGGTGCGGTGCATCGCGGCGTTGAACTGCGTCATCATCGGAATCTGCAGCTTCTCGGCCCGCTCTTGCGTCATGGCGAGGCAGATCAGGCCGCGCCCGAACTTGGCCATGAAGTTGATGGCTTCGGGCGTGCACATCTGCGCCGGGATATAGAGGTCGCCCTCGTTCTCGCGGTCCTCGGCGTCGACCAGGATGACCATCTTGCCGTTGCGCGCGGTCTCGATGATCTCTTCGACGTTCGAGATGTATTCGTGGAAATGCGGAAGATCGTCGAGCTTGCTCATCCCTTCACCAGCCTTGCCACGTAACGCGCGATGGTATCGATCTCGAGGTTCGCCTTCATGCCCGGCTTGAGATGGCCGAACGTGGTGACTTCGAGGGTATGCGGAATGATGTTGACGCCGAAGCGATGACCATCGACTTCGTTGACGGTCAGCGAAATGCCGTCGAGCGCCACCGAACCTTTTTCGGCGATGTAGCGCGACAGCGCCTTGGGCGCCTCGAACACCATGCGGGTGGATTCGCCTTCGGGATAAAGCTTCACCAGCTCGGCGAGACCGTCGACATGGCCCGACACGATATGGCCGCCGAGTTCGTCGCCGACTTTCAACGGCAACTCCAGATTGACCGGCGTTCCGGCTTTCCAGGTGCCCATGGTGGTCTTGGACAGCGTCTCGGCCGAGGCCGTGACGGCAAACCACTTGTCGTCGTTGCTGCCCTTCTCGACGATGGTCAGACAGGCGCCGCAGCAGGCGATCGAGCCGCCCATCGGCAGCTTGTCCATGTCGTAATGGTGGGCGATCACGATATGCGTGTCGCCGCGTTTCTCGATGTGCCGGACTTGGCCGACGTCGGTAACGATTCCTGTGAACATGGTTCCACTCTTGTCCGCGCGCGTTCCGGAAACCCGGCCGCGTCCCTTCCTAACCTCTCCGGGCGTAGGTTACCAGAAGGTCGGCCCCGAGCGGGCGCTTAGCTGTCATCACGAATTGTGGCGCCTCATTGAGCGCGAGCACTACCAGCGTATCGACTGAACTGAGGCCCGCCCCGCCGAGGATCATGGGAGCGCTAAAAACCGCCAGCCGGTCGGCCATTCCGGCGTTCAGGAACGAGGCGTGGACAGCCGCGCCGCCTTCCACCAGCAGACGCGTTATGCCGCGCTCGGCCAAGTCGGCCAGCACCGCGTCGATTTGAGGCCGTCCGGCCGCATCCTTGGCGACCCGGGCGATCTGAACGCCGCAGGCCTCCAGCGCGCCGCCACCCTCCGCGGCCGTGGTGTAGACCACCGTCGGAATCTCCCCCGAGGTCTGAGCCAGTTTCGACCATTCGGTCAGCCGGAGCCGGGTATCCAGCACCACCCGGAGCGGCTTGCGGTCCTCCAGCCCCGGCAGGCGGCAGGTCAGCATCGGATCGTCGGCTTCCGCCGTCCCCGCGCCGATCAAGATGGCGTCGTTGCGGGCCCGCAGAAGGTGGCCGTAGGCCCTCGCCGTCTCGCCGGTGATCCATTGGCTTTCGCCGGTGGCAGTGGCGATCTTACCATCGAGGCTCTGGGCGATCTTGAGCGTGACCAGCGGCCGCGCGTGCCGCACCTTCATGAAGAAGCCGGCGTTGAGATCGATCGCTTCCTGTTCGCAGACGCCGGTCGTCACTTCGACCCCGGCCATCCGGAGCCAAGCAATGCCTTCGCCGTTGACCCTTGTATCGGGATCGCCGGTTGCCACCACGACGCGGCCCACGCCGGCATCGATCAGCGACTTGGCGCACGGTGGGGTGTGGCCGTGATGCGAACAGGGCTCCAAAGTGACATAGGCCGTCGCCCCGCGCGCCGCCTCGCCGGCCATCGCCAGCGCCTGCGGCTCCGCATGCGGCCGCCCGCCCTTGGCCGTCCGCCCACGCCCGACGACAACGCCGTCATTGACGATGACGCAGCCGACCGCCGGGTTCGGCGCCACGTCCCCAAGCCCCCGCGCCGCCAGCGCAAGCGCATGGCGCATATGATGGAGGTCTTCGGCCTTCATGGCCTCAGTCCTTTTCCTCGATGCCCCCGTGGATTTCGCCCAAAATGGTCTCGAAATCCTTGGCTTCGCGGAAGTTCTTGTAGACCGACGCGAACCGGACGTAGGCGACCTTGTCCAAACTTGCCAGTGCCTGCATCACCAATTCGCCGATCATCGGCGACGGGACTTCGTTCTCGCCCATGCTTTCGAGGCGGCGGACGATGCCGGTGATCATGCGGTCGACGCGGTCCTGCTCGACCGGGCGCTTGCGCAGCGCGTGATTGATCGAGCGTTCGAGTTTATCGCGGTCGAAGGGTTCGCGCCGGCCGCTCTTCTTCACGACGATCAGCTCGCGCAACTGAACGCGTTCGAAGGTCGTGAAACGCCCGCCGCATTCCGGGCAATGGCGCCGGCGCCGGATGGCCGAGTTGTCTTCGCTCGGCCGGCTGTCTTTGACCTGGGTATCGTCGTGACCACAGAAGGGGCAGCGCATGGCTGACTGTCCTCAGTTATAGATCGGGAAACGACTGCACAGCTCACGCACACGAGCACGCACGTTGGCTTCGACATCGGCGTCGCCGGCTTCACCCTTTTTGCCAAGAGCGTCGACCACCTCGATGATCAGATTGCCGATTTCCTTGAACTCGGCGGGACCGAACCCGCGCGTCGTACCGGCCGGCGTGCCGAGCCGGATGCCGGAGGTGATGGTGTACTTCTCGGTATCGTACGGGATCGAGTTCTTGTTGCAGGTGATGTAGGCGCGATCGAGCGCCTTTTCCGCCGCCTTGCCGGTCGTGCCCTTGGGGCGCAGGTCAACCAGCATCAGATGCGTATCGGTACCGCCGGAAACGATATCGAGGCCGCCAGCGTTCAGCGTCTGGGCGAGGATTTTCGCATTCTCGACAACGGCTTTGGCGTAGATCTTGAACTCCGGCTTTAAGGCTTCGCCGAACGCCACCGCTTTGGCGGCGATGACGTGCATCAGCGGCCCGCCCTGCAGACCCGGGAAAACGGCCGAGTTGATCTTCTTGCCGAGATCGGGATCGCGGGAAAGGATCATGCCGCCGCGCGGACCGCGCAGGGTCTTATGGGTGGTAGTCGTCACCACATGGGCGTGGTCGAGAGGGTTGGGGTGCACCCCGCCCGCCACCAGACCGGCGAAGTGCGCCATGTCGACCATGAAATAAGCGCCGACTTCGTCCGCGATCTTGCGGAAGGCGGCGAAATCGATGTGGCGGGGATAGGCCGAACCGCCGGCAATGATGATCTTCGGCTTGTGCTCCTTGGCCAGCGCGGCGACTTCATCCATGTCGATGCGGTGATCCTGGCGGCGGACCTTGTAGCCGACCGGCTTGAACCACTTGCCCGACTGGTTGGCCGGCGAGCCATGGGTCAGATGTCCGCCACAGGACAGATCCAGCCCCATGAAGGTATCGCCGGGCTGCAACAGCGCCATGAATACGGCCTGGTTGGCCTGGGCGCCGGAGTGCGGCTGGACATTGGCGAAGCTGCAGTCGAACAGCTTGCAGGCCCGCTCGATGGCAAGGTTTTCTGCAACATCGACGTATTCGCAGCCGCCGTAATAGCGCCGCCCCGAGTAGCCTTCGGCGTATTTGTTGGTCAGAACCGAGCCTTGGGCTTCCAAAACAGCCTTGGAGACGATGTTTTCGGAGGCAATCAGCTCGATCTTTTCTTGCTGACGCTTGAATTCGTCGTTGATGGCCTTAGCCAGCTCGGGATCCGTCTGGGCCACCCCTGCATTGAAGAACTCCGAATTACCGGCCACGCGCACCTCCATCACCCGCTTCGATAGCGCCCCAGCCGTTGACCGGCACGGCACCTTCAGTGGTCGTACCCCTACCCTTTTACCAAATCTAGCGCCAGAGGAGGATTGCCGCGAGGTTGGTTCTTATCAACCCACACGGGTCGAAGCTCCACCTTAAGTCGAAGTATTACTTACGTATAGGAAGTAGTTGCGGTGCTTGTACATAAAACATTCGTGATAATCCCGGCGAGATTTGCAAAAGCAATCCTGATGTGAATACTTTGGAATATTCCGAAGATTTAGAATCGTGATTGTATTTGTGTGACCACACCTAGCGGAACGATCTCGACAACAGGCGAACGTCCGGCAAATGACCGATCCGGACAAGGAAGAGAAAATGGAAAGCGTGAAGGGTACCGACTTGCTGAAATTGGCGTCTGATATCGTCGCCGCCTATGTCAGCAACAACCCTGTTCCGGTCGGTGAACTGCCGGCGATGATTAAGAATGTCCACGCTACGCTCGGCTCGCTGTCGGGTGCGCCGGCTGCCGAAGAGGTGACCAACCAGAAGCCCGCCGTGCCGGTGAAGAAGTCGATCACGCCGGAATATCTGATCTGCCTCGAAGACGGCAAACGCCTGAAGATGCTGAAGCGCTATCTGCGCTCGCGCTATGGCCTGTCGCCCGATCAGTATCGCGCAAAATGGGGCCTGCCGCCCGACTATCCGATGGTCGCCTCCAACTATGCCGCCCAGCGCTCCGAATTCGCCAAGAAAATCGGCCTCGGCAGGCCGGTGACCAAGTCGCGGCGGCGGGGATAAATCGCTCTCCCCGTCATGGCCGGGCTTGACCCGGCCATCCAGTGCCAGAGCAAATATCAACGCGGATCCAGATTTCACCACCGCCTGGATGGCCGGGTCGAATGCCCGGCCAAGACGAGTAGTTGAGCCACTGCTTCGTTTGTCCGCTGAAGCGACAGTTATTGTTGCTTCTTCAGCACCATCGCCAGTTTCTGCACGGCCGTGCGCGTCAGCGCTGTGCGCGCCGTCGCGGGTCCGAAGACACTCGCTTCGGTGCCGGTTTTCGGATCGATGGCACTGACCTTCATCAGCGCCCCGTTGACGACGCACTCGATATAGACGCCCTCGTCTTTGGTCGGGGCGGCGTTCATCTCAGGCGACGCTCTGCTGCGGCAGTTCGTGGTGCTTCCACAGATCCGACAGCGCGCCGACGAGTTTGTCCATCATGGCCGGTGTATGCAGCGGGCCCGGCGTGAAACGCAGGCGCTCCTGGCCGCGCGGCACGGTCGGATAGTTGATCGGCTGCACGTAGATGCCGTAGTCGCGCATCAGCGCATCCGACACCGCCTTGCAGCACACCGGATCGCCGACCATCACCGGCACGATATGGCTCGGCGTGTCGATCACCGGCAAACCGACGCCTTTCAGCATCGCCTTGAGCCGTCCTGCCGCCGCCTGCTGCTTTTCGCGCTCGACGTTGCTTTCCTTGAGATGGCGGATCGAAGCGATCGCGCCCGCACACAACACCGGCGCCAGCGAAGTCGAGAAGATGAAGCCCGGCGCATAGGAGCGGATGGCGTCGATGATCGCCGCACTGGCGGTGATGTAACCGCCTTGCACGCCATAGGCCTTGGCCAGCGTG
Organism: Alphaproteobacteria bacterium; assembly: GCA_023259375.1. Lineage (GTDB taxonomy): Bacteria > Pseudomonadota > Alphaproteobacteria > Micropepsales > Micropepsaceae > Rhizomicrobium. The sequence continues at coordinate 22,547 of JAHFQC010000060.1, read as the reverse complement.
CCTTCGACGATGTCGATGCGGTCCATGGTGCCGTCACGAGCCGCCACACCGGCACCGCGCGGTCCGTACATGCCAACGGCATGAACTTCGTCGATATAGGTGAACGCGCCGTACTTGTCGGCGAGATCGCAGATCTTCTCGGTCGGGCCGAAATCGCCGTCCATCGAATAGACGCCTTCGAAGGCGATCACTTTCGGCCGTTCCGGCGCGATGGACTTGAGGATTTCTTCCAGGTGCTCGACGTCGTTATGGCGGAAGATCTTCTTTTCGGCGCCGCCGTGGCGGATGCCTTCGATCATCGAGTTGTGATTGAGCTGATCGGAAATCAGCACCACGTTCGGGAGCAGCTTCGACAAGGTCGACAGCGAGGCGTCGTTGGAAACGTAGCCCGACGTGAAGGTCAGCGCGGCTTCCTTGCCGTGCAAGTCGGCCAGCTCCTGTTCGAGCTGGATGTGATAGTGGGTCGTGCCGGAGATGTTCCGCGTGCCGCCCGCCCCCGCGCCGCAGGTATCGAGCGCCTCATGCATGGCGGCGAGCACCTTGGGATGCTGGCCCATGCCGAGATAGTCGTTCGAGCACCAGATGGTGATGTCGCGAGGCTGGTCGCCGCCGTAATAGGTGGCTGTCGGGAAAGCACCCTTGCGCCGCAACAGGTCGGCAAACACCCGGTAACGGCCCTCGCGTTTAAGCTCGGCGACGGCCTCCTGAAAGCGGGCAAGATACGGAAAAGACATGGCTTTTATGACTCCACCCCTCCGAACTGACGGCCGCATCATCGGTCGTATTTTGGAACGTTTCAAGAAATTAGAACGGCATAATTGTCACATGATAATAGCTCGCGTCCATTTCAGCGAGCTACGACCGCATTTACCACCAAAGCGATCAGCACCGTGTTGAAAAAGAACGACACGATTGCGTGACCCGTCACGGCCCGCCGCATGCTGCCGGTCAGGATCTGGACGTCGGAAACCTGCGCCGTCATGCCGATCACCAGCGAGAAATAGAGAAAGTCCCAAAGATCGGGCGCTTTGGTGCCGGGGAACTCGAGGGCCTCGCCCGGGTTGCCGTCACCGGGCGGATCGAAATAGAACATGTTGGCGTAGTGGAACGCCGAGATGGTATGCAAAACAAACCATCCCAGCGGCGCCGCCGCCAGCACCAATCCCAGCGACAGCGGATCCAGCTTGCCGCCGCTGTTGAGCGCCTGGAACACGCCGGTCAAATTGACCGCAATCACCACCAGCGTAATCGCGACGACGATGAGAATGCCCTCGTCCTGGCGCGCCGCGCGGCGCTTGAGGTCTGCCGGCGTGTGGCCAAGCAGCACGCCGAGCGCGCCGGCCAGATAAACGACGAAGAACGCGTCGCCCGACGCCGCCAAAGCTTGCGGTACACCGGCCATACGGAACATCGCGTAGACGAACACGCCCATCGCGACAGCGACGTAAAAACGGCCGTGATGATAAAGATGGCTCCGCGTCAGGCGCATGAGGCCATGGTGGCACGAGTCGGCATGGCCCAAAACACCAAAGCCCGCGCCCCTAGAAAGCAGGGGGGACGGGCCTTGGGCGTTCAGGAACTCACGTTCGGGCTTAGAGCCGGAAACGAACCTGATCGATCCAGAAGCGCTCGATGCGCCGGAGGGATGCGTTCAAACTGTCGAGGTCGCTGGTGGCGACGTTGCCGACCGCTTCGAGCGAGCCGAGATGGCGCCCGAACAGTTCGCGCAGCATGTCGCGGACGGCCTCGCCTTTCGCGGTCAGACGGACCAGTACCGAACGGCGGTCCACTTCCGAACGCTCATGATGAATGTAGCCGAGGTCGACCAGCTTCTTCAGATTGTAGGAGACGTTCGAACCGAGATAATGGCCGCGGCTTCTCAGTTCGCCGGCAGTCAGTTCCTGGTCGCCGACGTTGAACAGCAACAGCGCCTGGACGCTATTGATCTCGCGTTCGTCGCGCCGGTCGAGCTCGTCCTTGATCACGTCGAGAAGCTGGCGATGCAGCCTTTCTACGAGATTGAGAGTCTCGAGATAGTATTTCGCTTGCTCGCGCGCGCCGTCGATCGCGGCCGCCGCTTGCGGTCTTGCCAGAGCTGTCATTCGCCTTCCCCTCGTTTTTTCGAGGGCCCACCTGTTATTGTGGGTTCAGACTAGGAGGCAGCAATTAAGGACCGGTAAAACTTGCCGAGAAGGCCCGGAAAAAGCAGTATTACCAGGCGTTATTTGCCTAGTCTTTATGTCAAACAGGCAAACAAAGCGTAAAGTTGCGAGGTGCAATGCCACCGACGCGCAGTTGCGCGAGCGTCCTTACAACGGCAATTCGTCCGCGATTGGTTCAAAATAGGACTGCACGTCGGAATCGGCGACGTCCGCCAGGCTCGCCGGCTGCCATTTCGGCGCGTTGTCCTTATCAACGATCACCGCACGCACGCCTTCGATGAAGTCGTGGCTCGTGGTGATGCGGTGGGCGATGCGGAATTCCATCTTCATGCATTCGTCGAACGACAGCTGGCTGCCGTTGCGAATCTGGCCATAAGCGATCTTGAGCGAGGTCGGCGAGCGCGAGCGCATCAGCGCGGCGGTCTCGTGGCTCCACTCCTTGTCGTCGCGATCGAGCAGCGTCAGCACGTCTTCGACCGAGGTGGTGCCGAAAATGCGGTCGATCTTGGTGCGCCGCTCCGACAACGGCGAGTTCTGCGGCCGCCGTCCCATCTCGGAGAACAGATCGGTGGGATCGTCGCCGCCGGCAAGCGCTTCGATCAGCACCGGCCATTCCTCCGACGGAATCCAGTGCGTAGCAAGGCGCGCATAAATGGCATCGCGGGTATTCAGCCGCTCGCCGGTGAGGCCGAAATAGAGTCCGAGTTGGCCGGGGCAGCGCGACAGGAAATAGCTGCCGCCGACATCGGGGAAAAAGCCGATGGCCGTTTCCGGCATCGCAAAAACCGCCGACGATGAAGCGATGCGGTAATCGCTGTGTACCGACAGACCCATGCCGCCGCCCATGCAGATACCGCGGATCAGCGCGATGTACGGCTTGGGATAATGCTTGATCGCGGCGTTGAGCAGATACTCCTCGCGCAGGAAATCGAGCGCGTAGGAAGTGCCGTCGAGACCGGACTGGCGCAAAGCGCGGATATCGGCCCCGGCGCAGAAGGCCCGGTCGCCGGCACCGCGGATCACCACGCATCCCACCGCCGGATCGGTTTCCCACGCTTTGAGCTGCGCCCGCATGGCGGTGACCATGCCGAGCGTCAAGGCGTTGAGCGCCTTGGGACGGTTCAGGGTGATAAGGCCGATCGCGCCCTGGGTTTCGAACAGAATTTCGGGCTGGGCTGGGGAGTCTGTGGTCATGTGCACAGTTAGCCGTTGCCGCCGATCCGCCGCAAGCCCGACGGCATGACGCAGAATTCAGTTCGCCTCTTCCGCGGGCAGGCCTATCAATTGATCAGCCGGCTCCGGCCGTTGTCGCGGCGGAACCGGGGCCTATACTGGCACCAACCGACAGAAGAACACGAGCAATGCCCAATCCCAGCTTTCCTGCCATCCGCATGCGCCGTTTGCGCGCCCAACCCTGGTCCCGCGCCCTGGTCGCCGAGAACACCCTTTCCCCGGCCGATTTCATCTGGCCCGTGTTCGTGGTCGACGGCGACAACAAGCGCGTTCCCGTGGCGGCAATGCCGGGCGTCGAACGGCTCAGTGTCGATCTGGTGGCGGAAGCAGCGGTGGAAGCGGCGGCGCTCGGAATCGGCGTGATCGCCCTCTTCCCGTTCACCGATCCGGCAAAAAAGACCGAAGACGGCCGCGAAGCCTTCAATCCCGACAATCTGGTCTGCCGCGCCGTGCGCGCGATCAAGAAGGCGGCGCCCGGGGTTGGCGTACTGTGCGACGTGGCTCTCGACCCCTACACCACCCATGGCCACGACGGCCTCATCGATTCCGATGGCACGATCATCAACGACAAGACGGTCGACGCGCTGATCAAGCAGAGCCTCGTCCAGGTCGAAGCCGGCTGCGATATCATCGCGCCTTCGGACATGATGGACGGCCGCATCGGCGCCATCCGCACCGCGTTCGAGAACACCGGCCATCAGAACACGCTGTTGATGGCCTATGCCGCGAAATACGCCTCCGCCTTCTACGGCCCGTTCCGCGATGCGGTGGGCTCCGCCAAGGCTCTGATCGGCGACAAGCGCACCTATCAGATGGACCCGGCCAACAGCGACGAAGCGATCCGCGAAGTGGCGCTCGACGTTGCCGAAGGTGCCGACATGGTGATGGTGAAGCCCGGCATGCCTTATCTCGACATCGTCCGCCGCGTGAAGGACGAGTTCAAAATGCCGACCTTCGTCTATCAGGTGTCCGGCGAGTACTCGATGCTGACCGCGGCGATGAATGCCGGCTATCTCGACCGCAACCGCGTCATCCTCGAAAGCCTCGTCGGCTTCAAGCGTGCCGGCGCCGACGGCATCCTCACCTACTTTGCGATCGAGGCGGCCAAGCTGCTGAAGGCGGGCTGACCCGGCCGGGGAATCCGATGACGACCAGACGTGTCTGCCTTGCCGCCCTCAGCGGTATTGCCGTCATGGCTGCGGCCGCGAAGGCCCGCAACACGCTGGGCGAAGTCCTCAAGGTCGGGCCAAAGCCGAAGCTGATCAAAGGTACTCCCGACAAGGTCGATTTCGGCCACGGCCTGCTGGTGCCGATGAGCAACGACGCCTTTCACGCCCTGTGGGAAGGCGACGACCGCTGGATCAGCTACGGCCACGGCTTCGGCCACAACGCGGCGGCAGCGATGGGCCAGGCCGAAGAGGCAGCGGTCGGGACGATGAAATTGTACCTCCTCACCCTCGCCTTCGCGCCGGACCGGCTGATGCGGGTCGATGGCGGCGGCTGGCGGCTCAAATCCGGCAAGATTGCCGATCTGGTGAAAGGCGATATCAAGCTGCCCGGCCGTCCGGTCATGCCGACCACCGATGCGATGACGGGAATGGTCGGCGGCCGCCACGCCAACACCGGTTCCTCCACCAGCACACCGGACGCGGACGCCAGCCCCTCCGCCGCCAGCGGCGAAGAGACGGTACATGCCACCACCGGTTGGCTGATCTGGAAACACGAAGTCTCGCTCGACGACGTCCGCCGGAACGCAGTCCTGCTCGGCAACTAGCCGGTCTGGTCATCCGCGGGGGCGCGGGGTTACGTTGGCGGAAACCTGATTCCGGCCTAAGGCCCAAGGATTTGAGATGGCGCGACCGAACACCTTCATCAACCGCTTCCGCTACGCGATCCTCGCGGTCCTGATCGTCCTGACGATCGGCTACGGCTATTACCTTTACCGGCTCTACGTGCCGTCCACCCCGCCCGCGCCGCCGCCGTCGATTGCGGTCGCCGTGCTGGCCGACGGATCGGTGAAGATCGACGGCGTGACCTACGCCAATGTTGCCACCCTGAAGCCGAAGATCGCCGAGATCGAAAAGACCCATCCGGGCGCCGGCTATTCCATCAACGCCCCACAAGGCCAGGACTTCAACGGCATCGCCCAAGCTGTCGTGCTGCTGCAGCAGAGCGGCGCCAAGACGGTGTGGGTGATCAACGAGCCGAAGAAGGCACGCTGACCGGCGGATGCTCCAGCCAGAACTGGAGACGCGGCGCGTCGGTGTCGGGCGCCTCGCCGATTTTGGGTCCGAAAATCATCCGCTGACCGCCCGGCTGATAGGCCGACCAGTGCGGCAAGCCGGAGCCGTTGGGATCGCCGCCCGACGCAAACGCCACCCACGCCGACGACATGGTGTCGGCGACCCGCTCATCCTCGGCGGTCGGACGCCAGCCGGGCAGGATGCCGGGATGGCCGAACACATACGAGATTTCGCCCGAGTGGAAGGCGCCGACGTATTTGCCGAGGAAGTCCTTGCCGAACCAGTCCGCCGGGATCGGCGGCACCTGATCGAAGCGATAGAGGAACACCGGCGCATGGCCGGTACGGGTCTGCGCCACCGCCCAGCTCCAGGTCGGAACGTTCATGACCATGTCCCCGGCAAAACGGGCGCGGGCCTGCGCTTCCGGCGGGGGATAGAACGCGGCCGCAGTCTGGGCCGCGGGTCCAAAACGCTTTTGCAGCGCCGTCGCCAGGGTATCGGGTCCGAGCATGCCTTCAAACAGGATGCCCTCGTCCGCATTCCAGCCCGTTAGCAGCGGCACGTCGTTCTGCTTGCCGACGGCGAAGATGTCGGCCGCGGTGGCGGGCATCATCCAGCCGTCGATGGTCGGGCCGAAACCCCAATTGGCGTTGGGCGCCAGCATCAGGGCCAGGATTTCCGCCGACGAACGCTGGCGCAGCGCCGCGATGCCCTTGCCGTCCATCGCCTTGGTGAAGGCGGCACCCTTGGCCTCGGCTTGGGCCAGCGTGTCGTCCCGCATGGTGCCGAAGGCGGCGCCGCTCTCGCCGATGGCGCGCTGGAACAGCCCCGCCGCCCGAGGCGTCGCCATCAAGCGGCTGACCGCATCGGACCCGGCGGATTCGCCCGCGATGGTGACCCGGCCCGGATCGCCGCCGAAAGCCGCAATGTTCCGCTTCACCCATTGCAGCGCCGCGATCATATCCATCATCGCGTAATCGCCGCTGGCGTGGTGCTCGGACTCGGCCGTCAAATCGGGATGCGCGAGAAAGCCGAACACGCCGAGGCGATAGTTGATCGTGACGACCACGACGCCCTTCTTCGCCAGCACGGTGCCGTCATGCCGGGGTTCGCCGCCATACCCGGCGCGGTAGCCGCCGCCATGGATCCACACGATCACCGGCCGCGCCTCGCCCGCTTTGGCGGCGGACCAGACATTCAGATAGAGGCAGTCCTCCGACATCGCCGGCGCGAACGGATCGATGTCATTGTAGAGCTTGGGCTGCAGGCAGTTGGGGGCGTAGGCGCTGGTGTTGCGGACGCCCTGCCACGCCTCTACCGGTGCCGGTGCGCGCCAGCGCCGATCGCCCACGGGCGGAGCCGCATAGGGAAGCCCCTTGAAAGCCCGGACGCCATTGGCCTCTGCCGGAACGGCGATCCTGCCGCCGTCGACAGCGACGGTGTCCTGCGCTGCGGCCGCAGCCGTCATGATGACGAAGATGCAGCAAAGCAGGCGCGCGCGCATGAAAGACCCTCCGATTTGAGGAGGACCTTACCACCGCGCCCGAGGCCGCATAGAGGGTCGCGGCCTGGGTAAAATGCGCGCCCCTACTCGGGCTTCACCGCGAAAAGGCTGCGCAGCAGGATCTCAGCCCGCGACGGCAGCACATCGAGACCCGACCGGCGCTGGCCGAGGTCGATCACGTTTTCGAGCACCAGCATGGCGAGACCATGCACCGCCGCCCAGACCGCGAGGCCCAACGCGGAATCGTGCAACGCTTTGCCGATCTCGTCGCCGATGGAGTCGGCGGCCTCCGCAAGGGAAGGAAACGCCTCGCGGTTCGGCAATTGCGGCCCGAACATCAGTCGTGCCAATGCGGGACGGCGCGCGACGAAGCGCATATAGGCCGCTCCGACCGCTGCCACGCGATCCGCCTCGGCGCCGTGAGTACCGGCAGCCTCGACGATCTCGGCCCTGAGTTCCGCAAAGCCTTCCGAGGCCAGTTCGACCAGCAGCGCTTCGTGATTGGGGAAATGACGGTAAGGCGCGGCATGGCTGACCCCGGCACGGCGCGCAACCGCGCGCAAGCTGAGGGCGCCCAGCGATTCTTCTTCCAATATGGCCCGCGCCGCGTCCAACAGGGCGTTCCGCAGGTCTCCGTGGTGATATGGGCGTTTCGGCCCGGCTCTGACATCCATGTGTGAACTTACCTTTGCCTCTGCGTCCGTGACGGGTGAACAGGGCGTTGGTTCCATCGCTTAGCACCGCGGCGATACGATTCCGCCCGGCTGCTGTCGCATAAACGCTTAATACAATTCGAGCGCCGCGCCTCGGGCAAAATTATGGCCATTTGCGCGTCACTCTGGAATTCCCCTCGGGACACCAGCAGACAAAGAAGGCGCGGTGCAAGTCAGGCGCGAGCACGTCAATCGGCCACGTTTGGAACAGGGTTATCGGGGGCGCTTTCGCTCGGCGATTGTTTTCCCGGTTTTGGCGCACCGGTGAAGGACGGCCGCTGCATCGTCCAGATCAGGGGGAACATCACCAGCGACAGCGCTGCCATGGCCAGAAAATCGTTGGCATAGGCATCAATCGCCGAGCGTACACTGATCAGCCCGTTCAACATTTGCTGCCCGGTGGGAAGCTGCGGGTTCATGAACAGCGATTCCGCGTTGACTCCGAGCCCCCGGTTGAACGGGGTTGCGAACCGGGTCAGATCGGCCCGGATCGCCTGCATCGAGTTGGTCAGGATCACCACACTGATGGAAACGCCAACGGCGCTGCCGACGTTGCGGATCAGATTGGCGAACGCACTGCCGTCGGTGCGGTACTGGCCGGGCAAGGTGGCGAATGCCACAAGGTTGAGCGGCGAGAACACCATGCCGAAGCCGAAGCCCTGGATGATGGACACAACCAACAATTCATTGAACGCAATCGACGGCGTCCACTGGGCCATTTGCCAGAGAGAAAACGCGACGCTCGCGGTGCCGATGCTCATCAGCATGCGCGGGTCGGCCCGGTTGCCGTACTTGCCCACCAACAACATCGCCGCGATGGTGCCGAAGCCGCGCGGGCCGAGCAGCAAACCGGTCTGCAGCACGCTGTAACCGCCGAGGGTCTGCAGATACGGCGGCATCAGCGCCGACGACGCCAGCAGCACGGCGCCGACCACGAACATCACCACGCTCGACGAGCTGAAGTTGCGATCCCTGAACATCTTGCGCGGCAGGAACGGCTTTTCCGCCGTCATCATGTGTACCAGGAACAGGAACAATCCGAGCCCGGTCAGCACGGCATAGACGATGATCTCGGTCGACCCGAACCAGTCCTGGGTATTGCCGCGGTCGAGCATGAGCTGCAGCGCACCCATCGCCAGGGCGATGAAGCCGAAACCGGACCAGTCGAATTTCAGGCTTTCGTTACGGTGGGTATCCTTGAACACCAGCCATAAGCCGATGGTCGCGGCAATGCCGACCGGCGCGTTGACGTAGAACACCCAGCGCCAGGAATAGTAATCGGTGAGAAATCCGCCGAGGGTCGGGCCCAAGATCGGGCCCAGCATGATGCCGATGCCCCAGATGGCCATCACCTGGGCGCGCTTCTCGATCGGATAGAGATCGATCATCACCGCCTGACTCAAGGGTGCCAGCGCCGCGCCGAACACGCCTTGCAAAAGGCGGAAAACGACGATTTCGGTGAGATCGGTCGCCGCCCCGCACAGCATCGAGGCAACCGTGAAGCCGATCATCGAAATCAGCAGGATCGACTTCTTGCCGAACCGCGCGGCCAGCCAGCCGACCGGCGCCGTCATCACCGCGGCGGCGACGATGTAGCTCGTCAGCACCCAGGTGATCTGGTCCTGCGAGGCCGACAGCGAGCCGCCCATGTAGGGCAGCGCCACGTTGGCGATCGTGGTGTCGAGCGCCTGCATCAGCGTGCCGGCCATCGAACACATCACTACGATGATAAGCTGGGACTTCTCGTAGTGTTCGTGTCCGTGGCCGTGCTGGACGGCGGAAGTGCCTGCCATGGGTTACCGGCCCGACAGCATACGGTTCCAGCGGCGCATGCCGGTGTCGATCTCGACCACGGCGCTCATACCGGCGCGCAGCATCGGATCGTTCGGCCCGACGGCACAGTTGACCCGCACCGGAATGCGCTGGACGACCTTGACCCAGTTCGACGAGGCATTTTCCGACGGCAGTGCCGAGAACGCCGTCGCCGATGCGCGGCTGATGGCATTGACGCGGCAATCCCAGGTCTTGCCCGGATAGGTGTCGACCGTCACCGCCACCGGATCGCCGACCTTAACATAAGTAAGATCGGTTTCCTTCATGTCGGCTTCGATCCACAGATCGGTGGTCGAGACCAGACCGACCGCACTGGTGGTCGAGAACGACGACAGGGCCGAGATCACAAGGGTGCCGGGCTGCAGCGAATCCACTTCGGTGACGTCGCCTTCGAACGGCGCCCGTACGGTGGTGTGCGAGAGCTGACGTGCGGCTTCGTCATAGGTGGCCTTGGCCTGCAGATACGCAGGGGCCTGTTCCGGCGGCAGATTGGGATTGCCGAGCAGTTTGGAGAGTTGCGTCGCTGCGTTCTGCTTCAGCGAAGCCAGGGTCGCCTGAGCCGTTGCCTGGGTCGAACGCGCGGTATCCAGAGTCTGCGGAGAAATGGCGTTCGATTTGGCCAGCGCGAGATAGCGATTGAAGGTCGATTGCGCCAGCCGCACTTGTGCTTCCTGCGCGGCGACCTGCGCCACCAAGCCCTTATAGGAATCCTCGTCGGCGAGCACGTTCAACCGCGCCGCTTCCATTGCCGCCTGCGCATTGGCGAGCGTGATTTCGAACGGATGCGGGTCGATCGTGAACAGCACGTCGCCCTTCTTCACATGCTGGCCCTGCTTGACGTTGACGGTCTTGACCAGACCACTGACGTCTGTCGTCACCATTAGTTTCTGGGCGCGAACATAGGAGTCGTCGGTGCCGACATAACGACCGCCGGTGAGATACACAAACGCGGCCACGATGATGACGCCCGCTGTGCCGAAGATCATCAGCACACGGCGTAGCCGGGCCTTGTCTTCCCACAGATTGGCAAGCCAAGCTCCAGCCCTGCTGCGGCGCCGTGCAGTGCCTTCGTAATAGTTGGTGTTCGATTGCGCGCGGGCATCCATTCTCGTCATTCTCCAGAAACGGCCGCGAAGTTCGCGGTTTCCTCGCTCAACAAAGTATCTTTGATGCGAAGTAGTACGTTGAGGGCCATGTTCCATTCGTCGGCGGGGATATTCTCGCGCAACGCGGCAACGGCAGCGGCCCGGAAGGCATCGACCTTGGCCAGAACCGGCTCGGCGGCTGGCAACAGATGCAGCCGGTGCATCCGCCGATCCGACGGATCGGGACGCCGCTCTACCATTCCGGCCGCTTCCAGACGGTCGATCAGGCGGCCTACGGAGATGGGTTCTACTTCAATCAACGTCGCCAGTTCGGTCTGCGACAGGCCGGGACGGCACCTGAGCTTGATCAGGATTACGCACTGCGCACGCGTCATGCCCCAGGTGCGAGCATTCTGGTCGAAGCGCACACGCATCAACCGCGCGACGTCGTGTAGGACAAAAGTCAGTTCGAGTTCTTGCGTATCCATGGCCATCCGTCCGCCGGAACAAGTAAGCGTGCTTATAATAACGTTCAAGATGATAAGCGAGGCTATTTTAAGGCATGTTTACGGCATCGCTTCCACAATCTGGGGTTTCAGAGTCAGTTCCTTGCATCCAAACAAAAGGGGCGGCCCGAAGGACCGCCCCTGCACTTCTTGAAAATGGCCGGTTGATTCCGGCTATTCGGTCGTCTTGCGCAGACGGATGCCGACCGTACGGGGTGTCACGCCAACAAATGAGGTCGTCGAGAACACACTCGACGGACCACGCTGGTCGCCGAGGTTGCTCACGACCAGGGCAAGTTCCCAGGTGTCGTAGCGCACGCCGGCCGTTGCATTGGCGACGCCGTATTCGGGCACCAGGATGCCCGACGACATCAAGCGGTTGCCATACTGGTTCCACGAGAAGTTTCCGAACGCCTCAAGGCTGTCGGAAATACTGCGGGCGTAGTTTGCGCTGACCTGCCAGTTATTGCGGATGCCGTTGACCAGGCGCGCGCCCGGATGAATGTAGGTCAGCTTGGTCTGGGCATAGGGATTGACCGTGTCGAACTGGCCGTCGTTCATATTGCCGATGAAGCCCAGCGACAGACCCTTGATCGGGGTATGCCAGTTGAGTTCGAGGTCGACGCCGTCGCTGTAGGCGTTACCGAAATTGGCATAGCCGTTCACGTTTTCGATATTGGTCGCAATGTTGGTGATCAGCCCCTTCATATTGATCCGGTAAAGGTTGGCCGCGATCGACAGTTGGCCGTCGAACGTGATCCACTTCACGCCAAGTTCGTAGTTGGTGAGCGTTTCCGGATTGAGCGATACGTTTGACGGAACGCCGACATCCGACACCGCATCGGCCTGCAGCTTGGATTGGATCATGCCGGGCCGGAAGCCGGTCGCCGCGGTGGCGAACACCGTGAAAGTATCGGTCGGCATATAGGACAGGTTGAAGCGCCACGTCAGCACGTCGCGGTTCACCGGAATTTCCGTCGTGGAATCGGCATAGGCGCGCCGCTCAGTGTAGAGACGCAGGCCCGCCAGCGGCACCAGTTTGCCGTCGAGCAGGTCGTAGCTGACTTCACCGAAAATGGCGCCGTTGGTGGCTTTCGAGTTGTTGTCGGGATGGAGTTCGACGACCGGCGTCTTCAAGGTGTTCTGCTGCGGACCTTCGCCATCCTGATAGGCGCCGCCGACCAGCCAGTGCAGCGGGCCGCCCGACGAATGGATGCGGATTTCTTCGCTGAAGTTGGTGGGGTAGAAGAACGACGAGAAGATGCCGCCGCCGCCGATCGGATACTGGTAGCCGAAGTTGCCGTCGACATAGCTGGCAATATTGGTGACCGACGCGAAGCCGAAATCGACATCGGTAGTCAGGCTGTAGAGGCGGAAGTTACTCGTCGAATAGCCGCGCACGCCGCCGGTGTTGATCATGTAGGACGGATCGAGCGAACGGCCGTAGCTGGCGTATTCCTGGGTCGGACGGAATTGCCAGAACTGGGCCGTCATGGAGACTTTATCAATCGGCTTCCATAGAAGGACGGCGCGCAAATCCTGATTGTGAGAGAAGTTTGCGTCTTTCTGGTCGGGATGCCCGGTCACAGTCGCCGGTTCGTCGGGACCAAAATAAACGTCGGTATAACCGGCATTGTAGGACACGCCGCCGCTGACGCGCAGAGCCAGCTTGTCGTCAACGATCGGGACCGACACGAAGCCCGAGACGTCGTAGTTGATTTCGTGCGCGCCGGTCGTGCTCGATATCGAGGCCTCGCCGCCGACCTGGTACTTCTGCAAGTCCGGCTGACGGGAGTGGAAAATCATCGTGCCGCCCGCCGAACCCTGGCCGTACAAGGTGCCTTGCGGCCCGCGCAGAACTTCGACGCGCTCGATGTCGAGGAAGCGGATTGGCGGGGCAATGCCGAAATTGGGGACGTTGAACGGAACGTCGTCGAGATAATAGCCGATCGGCGAGTCGCCGTTGGTGGACGTGCTCGTGCCGACACCGCGAATGGTATAGGACCGCGCGGAATTGGAATTGTCCTGCCCCGGCGCCGCACCCGGGATCGACGACATCAAGGTACCGACGTCGACGACGTTCTTGACCTTCAGATTTTCCCCGGTGAACGCTTGAATGGCCAGCGGAGTGGCCTGCAACGATTGCGCACCGAGCTTTGAAGCCGTGACCAGCACGGTTTCCATGGTCTCGGCCGAACCGCCCGAAGTGGCCTGGGCAAAAGCCGGCAGGCTGATGGCGCCGGCCGTAAGCGCCAAAGCGCAGGCCGACGTAAATAGTCCAACTGGACGCCGCATAATAATCACTCCCCAGAATTATCGTTTTTCGTTCGTCGACCTTAGTTGTGAGCAGGCCATCGCAGATCTGGCTCGACCGGGTCGACGTAAAGCTAACGCGATTTGCCGGAACTATGCAATCGATTGCACGAAAATACAGCCGGACAGCTTTGAAATCGATTGTTACACGGAAAAGATGCACTTCAGCCCCATCCGTCCCGGCTAATTCCTTGAAATGTTTGGAGGCGGACCTTCTTGAAGAGGATCCGGGCCGGGCGGCGGCGCGGCGTCGAGGGGCTTTGTATGTCGAGCCGACGGCTGTTTCGTCACAGGTGTGAGACAGCCAGATACAATATACGAGAGTAAAAAAAGGGCGGCCCGAAGACCGCCCCCCTCCACTGCCCCCCGCGAGGTGAGTGTCTTACCAGCCCTGGATTTGCTTCCAGCTCGATTCGATCGCCTGGGTGGCGTTCGCCGGCAGCGGGACGTAGTCGAGACTGAGAGCGGCATTACCGCCGTTCTTGTACGACCACTGGAAGAACTTCAGCACTTCCTTCGTGGCGTTCACGTCCTGCGGCTGCTTGTAGACCAGGATGTAGGTGGTGGCGGTGATCGGCCAGGCGGTGGCGCCGGGCTGGTCGACCAGGATGATGTAGAAGCCGTTGTTGGCGGCACCGGCCCAGTCCGCATTGGCGGCGGCGGCCTTGAAGGTGTCGGCCGACGGGACAACGGCTTTGTTGTCCTTGTTGAGCATACGGGTGTGCTTCAGGTGGTTCTGCTTGGCATAGGCGAACTCGACATACCCGATCGAGCCGGAGGTCTGCGCCACGTTACCGGCAACGCCTTCGTTGCCCTTGGCGCCGATACCGACCGGCCAATCGACCGCGGTGGCAGCACCGACCGAGCCGGCCCACTCTTTCGACACGCGCGCCAGGTAGGTGGTGAACACGAACGAGGTGCCCGAAGCGTCGGCGCGATGGACGACGGAGATCGCCTTGCCCGGCAGGTTCACGCCCGGGTTCAGCGCTTTGATACGGGCGTCGTCCCAGCGGCTGATCTTGCCGAGGAAGATGTCGGCCAGGACTTCGCCGTTGAGGACGAGCTGTCCGGCATTGACGCCCGGCACGTTGATCACCGGCACGACGCCGCCGATCACGGTCGGGAACTGGGCGAGACCGAACTTGTCGAGTTCCGCCTTCTTCAGCGGCGCGTCGGAGGCGCCGAAGGTCACCGTCTTGGCCTTGATCTGGGCGATACCGCCGCCCGAACCGATCGACTGGTAGTTCAGGCCGACATGGGCAACGCCCTGATAGGCGCCGGCCCACTTGGCGTAGATCGGGTACGGGAAGGACGCGCCGGCGCCGTTGATGTTGGCGGCCAGAGCACCCGTCGCGATCACGGCCGCGGCAGCAACGCCGGCGATGGCCGTCACAACGGACTTCAGAGAGACGTTCATGTGATATCCTCTCGATGAACGATTAGTTGGAGAACTGCAGGCGGATGCCGACGATATTGAGGTCCTGACCGACCTGGGTCGAACCGGCCGCCGCATTGAGCTTGTTCACGTGCACGACGGAGTCGTGGAACTGAAGCTTCACTTCGTTGTTCAGGTACCAGTTGAGGCCGACATCGAAGATGCCTTCGCGGCCACCGGCAACGCCCTCGCCGGCAAGGTTACGATACCAGTCGAGATTCGTGAAGCTGTAGCGCGCCACCAGTTCGAGCGCACCCCACGAGTCGCCGTCGAGCGAGAACGGGTTGGCGACCTTCGGGGCGCCGTAGCCGCCGATTTCGTTGTTGGTCGCGTTGACCGCATAGCCCTTGGGCTCGCCGGTCAGCACCCACGATCCTTCGACCGCGTAGCCCGAGAATTCCGGGTGATCGAAGATATTGGTCTTGGTCGCACCGACATAATAGTTCCGGTCGTCACGGAAATAGGCGTATTCGCCAGCGAGATAGAAGTTCTCGTAATTGCCGGCGACATGCCCGGCGAACATGGTGGCATGGCAGGAATAGGAAGCGCCGCCGGTCTTGCAGCCCGTCGCCGGAGCCGCACCGAACGAACCGGTCGAAATCAGACGCGTGCCATCAACGCGGATCTGAGGACGGTCCTGGAAGTTGATGCCGCCGCCGCCGTTGGTCACGCCACCGGCATAAAGGACTGTGCCGTAATCGGCGCCGATCAGGGCGTTGGACGCGCCATCGCTCCAGAAGCGGTACGCCAGATGCGACAGGAACTGCGTGCCTTCGTCGCCGCCGTTACCGTGACCCGCAGCCGTGCCACCGGGGGCAACGGTCTTGCCGCCGGTATAAGCCGCCGTCCAGATGAAGTTGTCGCCCGGCAGGAACAGATTGTCGTGCTGGAACGCCACTTCGATGCCGCGACGGGCATCGGCCGCGCCGAACGTGTCGAGGGCGATGTTTTCGATTTCCGGACGCTCGAGGAACATCAGCTGGCCCGACGAGGTCGTGCCTTCGAGCATGAACGCGGGCTCGATAATGCCGACGTTGATGCGCAGATGATCGATGCCGGTGTAGGCCACGCGGGCAATCGACATCGCCGGATCGCCGGATTCGGCACCACCGCCGCCGCCAGCGTTATAACGGAACTCGTACCAGAAATCCTTGAAGGCCTTGCCTTCGACGCCGAAGAATCCGCGACGGACAGCGACGCCGTTCGACAGATCCTTGTACTGCGCGTTCGGCTGCGAGGCCGGGCTATCCTGGAGGAACGCACCGAAATCGATCTGGGCGCGAACGCGGAAGGCCATCGAGAAGCGGCCGTCACCCGAACTGATCACCGGGCGGCCGTTGTCGAACGACCAGGTGGCGTAGTTGAAATTCTGCTCCAGCGTCGACAGGCGAGTGTGTTCGCCCTGCGCCTTGGCTTCGTCAGCCTGGAGCGCATCTTCCAGCGCCTGGATACGGGCCGCAAGTTCCGTCGTGGTCGGGCCGGACTGGACCGCAGCCGCCGGAGCGGGTGCGGAAGTCGCGTCCGACGATTTCTTCGCGGCGTAACCGGCTTGTGCAGTCGCTACCAGTGCGATCGCTGCCACCCCTGCCAGTAAGGCTGACTTCCCCTTCATCGATACCTCTCTTGTTCATCCCAGGGCCAAGAGCCGGCGTCGACCGCGCGGCGTCTTTTTTGCCCGCGGGAGCAATGACGGTCCGCCACGACAGGTAGGTGACAACGATATGAAGCTAATGTGACAGGCCCTTACGCGATGGCACGCGTGGCCGCGCCGCTACACTCCGTTCTAAGAAGCGCTGCAAGTGCTTGATCTGCGGTAGGCGCGCGATAGCATTCAGCTCATGTTGAAACGCATGCGCGCGGGAGGAGTGTGGGCGTTCGCCGCCGGAATGGCCTGCTTGACTGTTTTGTTACCGGCACGTGCCAGCTTCGAATCGTCGAATCCGATTTACGTGGTGCGCCACGACCGCTGGTCCGAGGCCGACGAACGCGACTACGAGCGCTTTATCGCCGCCATAGGCGAGAGCGATTGCGCCACCCTGAATGCGTGCCTGCACTCGCCTGCCAATCCGTTCGCGCAGAGCGATCCGCCGTCGCGGAAGTTCGAATCCGATTGCGCCGACCTGCCCTATGTGTTGCGGTTCTACTTTGCCTGGAAACGCGGCCTGCCGTTTTCCTATGCGAGTGCGGTGACGCCCCGCGACGGTTCGACCGACGACATCCGTTATTCCCGGTCGGGCAACAAAGTCTCCGCCCGTACCGACATCAAAAGCGGCCGCGCCGCGATGGAGGCGATCGCGCAGCTTCGGGCCGATATTTCCACCGCGACCTACCGCATCCATCCCGATCTCGACGGCACCGATCTCTATTCTCCCGCGATCAAGCCCGGCTCCATCCGCCCGGGCACGATGGTTTACGACCCGGCAGGACACGTCGCGATCGTCTACAAGGTTGATCCGGACGGCCGCGTCCATTCGTTCGATGCACATACGGACTACACCCTCACCCAGATGACCTTCGACGTCCGCTTCGCGCGGATGCGTCCGAGCCAGGGGGCCGGGTTCAAGAACTGGCGGCCGGTCCGCCTTACCGGAGCCGAGCGGGCGGCGGACGGTTCGTTGCGCGGCGGGCATATCGAGATCGCCGCCAACAAGGACATCGCCGATTTCTCAACCGAGCAGTTCTACGGTACCGGCCCGCGTCCATCGGATGAGAATTGGGCCATCGGCCCCTTTACCGCGAATGGCGAGCGGCTCGATTTCTATGATTTCGTGCGCGCGCGGCTTGTCGGCAAACTGGTATTCCACCCGGTGCGCGAAGTGACCGAGATGACCCGCTCACTCTGCAACGACCTGCAATACCGTGCCGCCGCCGTCGATCTCGGCAGTGCGCTGGCGTCCCGCCCGCATCCGGCGCGCCTGCCCCGCAACATCTACGGCACCGATGGCGACTGGGAGATGTTTTCGACGCCGTCGCGCGATGCCCGCCTCAAGACGGGGTTCAAATACCTTCGCGATACGGCGCAACGCTTTGTCGAGATGGATCGCAAAGGCGACAGCATCCACCTCGCCTATTCCGGCAACGACCTTCCCGCCGATCTGTTGAAAGCCTACCGGCGCGCCGCCAGCACGTGCGTGATCAGGTATCATCGCAGCGACAACAGCACGGTTTCGCTCTCCTTCGAAGAAGCCCGCACGCGCCTGTTCGCGCTGTCGTTCGATCCCTATCACTGCCCCGAACGCCGCTGGGGCGCGCACGACGCCCGCGAACTTGCGACCTGCCGCGAGGATGCCGGCAAGCGCGCGTGGTACGACGCCGAACAGCCGTTGCGCAACCAGATCGACCGCACCTACGACGCGCGGATGGATTTCAGCCTGGAAGACCTCCGCCGCCAGCCCGCGAACGCCACACCGGATACGGATGTGGCGGGGTATCTCGAACAGATGCAGGCGCAAGCGAGAAAGTAGCGTCCCTCTCCCCTTGTGGGAGAGGAAGAAAAATCACGGAGTTAGCGTTGCGCCGCAAAAGCGCTCGAACCTGCACGGTTGGCGCGACGCTAACTCCGATGATTTTTCAGGTGAGGGGTACGGGCCGCGAGTGCCCCCTCACCCGCAAAATCTAGCACTTAGCCGCGAAGCACAGCAGCAGAACCAATGTGCGAGCGCGGCTAAGCGCAAGATTTTGCGCCCTCTCCCACGAAGGGGGAGAGGGATCTTACTTCACCCCCACCTCGAACGGCACCGCCGGTATCCGGGTCGTGTCGTAGAGCGTGCAGACCGGGCCATCGGCCCAGCAATAGCGCACGCGGGTCGGGGTCATGCCTTCCGGCACCGCCAAGCGCACGCTGTCGCCGTCGATCGTCGCCACCGCAAAGCGGCAAACATCGGCGCAAAGCTCAAACCCGATCGGCTGCGCCGCATTCACGGCAGCGAGTTTGCCGTTGATGCCGGTGAAGCGCACCGTCACCTCGTTGCCGTTCCGCGTCGCGCTGTCCGGCTGCGGCCCCGGCCTCAGCGACTTGTCGCCGTAGATCAACTGCCGTGCCTGCAATGCCAGACGCCGACCCACTTCCTGCTTGTTGCCCGGATGCAGGCCCATGTGATCGCCGATGTCGATCATCACCGCGAGCGCGGCGTTGGGATCATCGTTCACCGCCAGCCGCTGGGCTTCGCGCAAAGCGGCCCAGGTCGATTGTTCCGGCGCAAACGGCGGCTGACCGAGATCCGGCAATTGCACGATCAGGAACGGCAGCTTGGGCGCTTCGAACGTGGACCGCCAATCGGCCATCCAGGCTTTGAGCAATCCGCGATAAGTTTCCGCTGTGCTGGTGTTGCTTTCGCCCTGATACCAGAGGACGCCTCTCAACCCGAAGGGCGCCAGCGGCGCGATCATGCCGTTATAGTCCATCGCCAGACCGGCCGTGGGTCCCCATGGCACTTGCGGCGGGCTCGCCGGCTCGATCGCGTATTGCCACGAACCATCGAGCGGCACAGAACTGCCGCCGGCAAAATGGATCGCGCGCGAATTCGCCGGACCGAACAGGCCGCAGCCGCGCCAGCCGCAATAAACGTTGAGAACGATGTCGTTCTTGCCTTCATGCAGAACGCCGGCTGGAACCGTGTATTTGCGTTCCGCGGCATAGCCGGTGGTGGTGCCGACGGCATTGCCGTTCACCCACACCGTGTCTTCTTCAGTGATCGCGCCGAGCGCCAAGTTCGCCCCACGCGCCGCATCGGCCGCCGTCAAGGTAACGGAGGTGCGGAACCAGACCGTGCCGCCATCCTTCTCCAGCGCAGGCACGCCCCAGGTGCTCCACACGCCGAGGCCCTTCGGCGCATCGGTCCACGACACCTTCGCGGGATTGGCCCAATAGTCTTTGCCCAGCCCGCGCCAGAACGCTTCGATGATCTCGCCCCAATGCTTCACGCCCGCCGCGGGATCGGCGGCATAGATTTTCAGCGCGTCGAGCCGCGCATCCTGGCCGCCGGCTTGGTGGAGAGCGGCGACGCTCATGAAATCGGTGATATTGGCGCCCGCCCACGGCGCGTTGATCAGTCCCAATGGGACGTGTACGGATTTTTGCAGCGAGCGCGCGAAGTAATAGCAAGTGGCCGAGAAGCCGGCGACCACCTTGGGGCTGGCGGGCGCCCAGCTGATCGTACCGGGCAGCGCCGATTGCGCTGTCGCTTTGGCGATATTGGCCACGCTCATCAGGCGGATCGAGTCATTGGCCGAAACCTGGATGTCCGGTCCCGCGTCGACCGCGCCCATCACCGGCAACGCCATGTTCGATTGGCCGGAGCAGAGATAAACGTCGCCGATCAGAATGTCGGAAAGGGTCTGAGACGCATCCGCCGTCTTCACCGACACGGTGTAAGGGCCGCCCGCCGTCATGGCCGGAAGCGTGACACGCCAGTGCCCGTTCTTGTCCGCCGTGGCGCGCGCCGAAGCGCTGCCGATAGCGGCCGTAATCTTGGTCCGCGGCGCCGCCGTACCCCACAGCCGGATTGGCTGGCCTTGCTGCAGCACCGCGTGATCCTGGAACACCGGATTAAGCAGCGCCTCGCCGTGCGCTGGCAGCGCGAGCAATGCGGTTATTGCGGCAGCACGAAGTACGGACATCTTCCTCTCCTTATATTTTTTGTGGCCCAAGACTGATCCGACTCGCGGCGGGGGTCCATGGTTGCGTTACCGCGATTTGGCCGGACGCGACTGATGCGCAAGTCTTTCTTGTGACGATTGGGCTTTTCCGGCGTCTGTAATGTTGCGACTGCAAGTCCCTGCCAACAACGCAGCGAATGTCGCACCTCCTTGAAAGTTCACCTTATGTTCCCCATCTCAATACGTGAAAAATGGCGATGGAGATGGCCGACAGAACAGCGGTGAAGAGTGCGGCGAGAACACTCGAGCCCGTAAACGACGCGACAGCTCATACAGGGTATGGATGCTTCGTCTCGCGTGCATTCGAGGCCTGTAGCCGGGACAGAATGTGCCTGTCGTCTAGCCGCTTGAGTGCGGTGCTCGCTGGCGCGCTAAGTTTCCATGGGGGTACCCACCAAAGCGGACGTGCGGAAGCATCTCCGCTTTCGGCGCATTTATAGGGGCCCATTGAAGCGTTATTCGACGATCTTTCCATATCGTCCGCGGAAAAACGTCAGCGGAGCGCCGTCGCGATGACGAAACTCTTTGACGCGCCCGACCACGATCACATGATCGCCGCCGTCATGCAGCGCTTCGCGTGTGCATTCGAACACCGCAATTGCGCCCTTGATCGCCGGCGGCTCGCATTCCTCGAGTTCGACCGCGGTAAGTTCGCCCTCGCCCGCCACGGCAATCGCCTCGGCCGCCCCGCGATCGGCTTCGCCGAGCACGCTGACGGTGAATTCGGCAGCATTGGTAAATGTAAGGTAACGGCGCGAGGTCTTGGCGATGGACCACAGGATCAGCGGCGGATCGAGCGACAGCGAGGCGAAGGAATTCACGGTAATCCCGCGCCAGTTCCCTGGTGTGCCCGCCGTCACCACAACGATACCAGTCGGAAAACAACCTAGGGCATTGCGGAAGGCCCGCGCATCGAAGCTCATGAAAATCCCGGATTAAAGAATCGGTTAATTCCGTTCAGGCATTCTCCTGTCAGGTTAGGCGAGGCGGGGCAAAGCCTCAAGCCGGGGTGAGAGGGCACGAGTTTGGCGGATCAGCTTATTGTCATCAAGCGCATCAAGAAGGGCGAGCACGGCCATCACGGCGGCGCCTGGAAGGTGGCGTATGCCGACTTCGTGACGGCGATGATGGCCTTCTTCCTCCTGATGTGGCTGATCAACACCACCACGCCCGAGCAGAAGAAAGGCATTGCCGACTATTTCGCGCCCCAGTCGATCTCGCAAACGGTATCGGGGTCTGGCGGCGTGCTCGGCGGCAAGGTGATGGGCCAGGAAACCGCGCGCGCCGGCGGCGCTGTTTCGATGTTCCAGAAGAACTCGCCCCCGTCGAAGAACACCAACGACAAGTCTAACCAGAACGGCTCCAGCCAGGGCGGCGCTACGCCGACGCCCGGCAACGCAGCCGACTCCCAGGCCGTCAACAAAGACGGACAAAACACCGCCACCTCGATGCGGGACGGCGAATTCGCCCATGCCGCCGAAGCGATTCACCAGGCCATCGAAGAAAATCCAGATGTAGCGGCGTTGTCGAAACAGGTGGTGGTGGACCAGACGCCGGACGGCATGCGCATCCAGCTCGTCGACCAGGACGGCAGGCCGATGTTCCAGCAAGGTACGGCCACGCCGATGCCCTATACCCGCAAACTTCTTGCGACTATTGCCAAGGTGATCGATCGCCTGCCCAACCGCGTTTCGATCGCGGGCCATACCGAAGGCAAGTCGTTCACCGGTCCGAATGGCATGACCAACTGGGAGCTGTCCGCCCTGCGCGCCAATGCCGGTCGCGCCATCTTGTCGGCGTCAGGATTGCCGTCGGACCGCATTTACGAGGTTGCCGGCAAGGCAGGCTCCGAGCCGCTGCTG
>JAHFQC010000059.1 GCA_023259375.1 Alphaproteobacteria bacterium | reverse complement strand
GTCATGGGGATCGGCGTACGAGAACTCGTCGGCTCCGACCTCATGTCCCATCTCGTCACCCCTTCCGCAAACCGCTCCAGGCCAGTGTGAGCCAGCCAGCGATGAATGCAACACCACCGAACGGAGTCACGAAGCCAAAGCCGCGCACCCCTGTCAACGCCAACAGATAGAGCGAGCCGGAAAAGAGGAAGATTCCGACCGCGAACAGCACCGCCGCCGCCTTGGCCGGTCGCGGCGCGAAGCGATCCGCCGCCAGAGCCGCGGCGCACAACGCCAGGGCATGGATGAGGTGATAGCGCGCGCCGGTGTCAAACACCGCCAGCATGTCGGGCGAAAGCTGCGCTTTCAGTCCGTGCGCAGCGAACGCGCCGGCAGCCACGGCCAGCGCGCCGTTGAGGGCGCCGAAGGCAAACCAGCGTCTCATCGGCAACCGCACCCGGTATGGTGGTGATGCTCGCCTTCGACGGCACTGACGGCGAGGCGTGACAACTCTGCGGTAGCTTGGAAGTCGGAATGCACGCGGGCAAGCGTGGTGCCATCCGCCATCAGGTCGAGTGCCGTCAGCGCCAGCGCCTTAGCGCCGTCGAGCACCGCGGCGTCACCGCTGTCCGAAGCCGCCCAGCGGGTGAATTCGGGATTGTGGATGATGATGTCGGGCGGCGCCACGGCGAGCATCGGATGGATCGACGGCACCCGGTGGCTGACATTGCCCATATCGGTCGAACCGGCAAAGCCGACCGGGATCTGTTCGACCGGGAAAAAGCTGCGGCCCAGGCCTTCGGCGTGGCGCTTGAAATTTTCCGCCAGCGGCCAGTTGGTCTTGAGATCGAGGTAATCGGCGCCGGTCCAGTTAAGTTCGAGGCGACAGCCGGTCGCGATCGCGCCCGCTTCGAAGCAAGCCAGCACGCGCTTCTTCAGTTTGTGCAGATCATGAATGTCGGCGGCCCGGATGAAGAAGCGGCTGGCCGCGCGTTCGGGCACGATATTGGGCGCCATGCCGCCGTCGGTGATGATGCCGTGGATGCGCTCGGTATTGCGGATATGCTGGCGCAATTGGGCAATTGCCGAATAGGCCGTCACCACAGCGTCGAGCGCGTTGACACCGCGAAACGGCATCGCCGAGGCATGCGCCGCCTTGCCGTGGTAGACCGCTTCCACGTCGGCGACGGCAATCGTCGGCATGGTGATGAGATTCATGTTGGAGGGATGGATCATCATCGCCGCATCGACGCCGTCGAAGGCGCCGAACCGCGCCATCACTTCCTTGCCGCCATGGGCTTCTTCGGCCGGCGTTCCGACATAGCGCACGCGGCCCGGCAGATCCGCACTGAGCTTCGACAAGGCGATGGCGGCGCCGTAGCCGATCGCGGCAATGACATTGTGGCCGCAGGCGTGACCGATGCCGGGCAGAGCGTCGTATTCCGAGAGGATTGCGACCGCCGGGCCTTCACCGAATTCCGCAACGAAGCCGGTCTTCATGCCGAAGGCTTCGCGCGTCACCGGCAGGCTATGGCGCTCGACGGCATCCGCCAGCCGCGCCGACGCCTTGAACTCCTGGAGCGACAGTTCGGGTTCGGCGTGGATGGCGTGGCTCAGTTGGATCAGCTCGCCGCTGAGCGCATCGACCGCTGCGACGACGTCTTTCCGCATAGCTTCAAGGGACATTCACGGTCTCAAGAATGAAACGCACGCCATCATAGACGCGAGAGCGCCGCTTTGCGATGGTGCCCCCATGGATTCGGATCGTATCGTCGTCTCCAAGGACGGCGCGTACATTGCTTATGACGTAACGGGCAAGGGAAAGCCCGTGCTGTTAATTCACGGTTTTGCCTCCAGCCGGGAGCAGAACTGGAAGTCGACGGGCTGGATCGACCGGCTGGTGCGCGAGAATTACCGCGTCGTCAGCTTCGATCTGCGCGGCCATGGTCACAGCGACAAGCTCCACACCCCGGACGCCTATGGCGACCGCATGATCGACGACGTCCTCGCCGTGATGCAGGCGAGCGATCTCCAGGATGCCTTCATCATGGGCTATTCGATGGGAGCGATGCTGGCGATCCGCTTTTTGATGCTGCATCCCGAGCGCGTGCGGCGCGTCGTGGCGGCGGGTGTCGGCGACAATTACTTCGCGGAGCAGGAGCCCTGGCGCGAGAAGGTCGCCGCTGCCGTGCTGACGGAAGATCCATCCGCGATCGAAGATGACGAAGCCCGTCGCTTTCGCATTTTCGGCGGCCAGAAAGGCAAGGACCGTGTCGCCCTGGCGGCCTGCATGCGGGCGTCGCGCTACACCTATTCCGCGGCCGAATTGAAAGCGTCGCAACGGCCGGTGCTGGTGGTTGCCGGCGAACGCGACACGTTGGTGGGATCGCCTCTCGCGCTTGCGGCGGCGTTTGCCAACGGGCGTGCGGTGGTGCTGCCGGGCAAGGATCACATGACGGCGGTCGGCGATCCGGCCTACAAGCGGGCGGTGCTGGATTTCTTCGCTGCGGCGAGCTGAAACCCGCCTCATCAATAAGACGGCGTGGCCGCCGCGAGTCCTCAAGCGACATGCGGCCGCGCATGGACGCTCCGGTCGAAGAATTGTTTGGCACACGGCAAACGAGAGCGCGCGTTAACGTCCTGTCGTGAATAACGCAGGCGTGGCGCGTTTTGCGGCTTGTCGGTCGCGTGTTTTGTCCGCACACTTTACCGATCGAATGTGGGGACCTTCGATGACCAAGCCGTTAGCGTCGAGACGGGGTCTCGATGAAACCAAGATTCTCTCCGGACCGTTCTGGGGCGAGTTGCGCGTCTTTCTGGCGGTGGCCAAAGCCAGATCGTACAACCGCGCCGCCGAAGCGCTGAACATGAGCCAGCCGACGGTGAGCCGTCAGGTGCGGCGGCTGCAGGACGTGATGGGAGCGCAGCTCGTGGTGCCGACGCAGACCGGCATCACCCTGACGCGCCAGGGCGAGGAGCTGGCGCGCTCGCTGCACGACCTCGATCAGAAGCTGTTCGAGATTTCAACCGACATCAATGCCGAGGCGCGTACCGCCGAAGGAACCGTTCGTTTAGTCGTGAGTGAGGTTTTGGCAGGCCTCTCCGTGGTGCCGGCGCTGGTTGCGTTCAGCGAGCTCTATCCCAAGATCCGGCTGGAACTGTGCTCTCCGACCGATCACGTCAATCTGCGCGCCAATCGTGCCGACGTGATGATCAGCGTGATGCCGCAGCAGGGGCCGGATATCGTTTCGCGGCCGCTCGGTTTCCTGCACATGCTGCCGGTCGCCACCCAGGACTACATCGCCCGCTACGGCGTGCCGACCAACAGCAATTTGTCGTCCCATTGCTTCGTGCAATGCACGACCTACACGGAAATTGCGGAGCCGTGGAATTCCTGGAATGCGTTGATCCAGCAAGGTGTGGTGACGCACACCACCAACAATCTCCTGAATTACGCGCTGATGGTGAAGAACGGACTGGGGATCGGCCTGGTGGCAACAACCGCCCTGGCCGATCCGATCGCGCTGCCGCTGGAACTTGGTGTCCACATCCGGGCGCCGTTGTTCGCCGTTGCAGCCGCCGAAAGGATCGGAACCAAGGCGGTTCAAGTCGTCTTCGACTGGATGTCGGAACTGTTCGGCGCAACCGTGCCGTGGTTCAGTCCCGATCTCAAGCTTGAGCATCTCCCCCGCGAGACCATGATTCCGCTTTTGGCTCGCCTTCTGGGATCGTCAAGGCGAAATCCCTGATCTCGTCGGACATGTCGAGGAACTTGTTGGCGATATCCTCGAGCACGGCCGCCATTTCCATCGGCGGCGTGGCGTCGTTTTCGACCAGACGGCGAACCGTCTCCGCCTGAATCGACGTGATGTCTCTGAGATAGCGGCGATAGTCCTGCAAGCCGGCGAGGCCTTTGCGGCCGCCATTGTCGATGTCATTCATGGTGTAGTCCCCCCTTTGAGAGTCAAACAATGCCGTGTCCAGATGACGGGCGGAACGACGGTTTGCGACGAACAGTTCTTCATATTCGAACACACCGCGGCGGTGGTGCGGCGCCATCGTGCGAGCCTCGGTTGATCAATATTGTTCGGCGGCCATCGAAACGAGGTCGTGATGGGCGAGGTCCGTCACCAGGATGGAATCCTCGGTATCGAATTTGAGATCGCCGCGGTCGATCCAAACCTGACGCGGCGTATCGTCGAAGGCGACCCGCACTGCGGTGATGCGGCCGCCGACGCGCGCCAGCTCGATCACATGACCGACCGGCGTACCGGCATAGGTTTCTACCTTGGCGCCCATCAACTGGTCGCTGTCGACAAAAGCAAGCTTCTCGTAGCGTTTTGGCCAATCGCCGCGACGGTAGCGCGCCCGTTCCGCCGCGTAGCGGTCGCGCGCGGCCAGATAGCGTGAAGCCTGCGCGTCGTAAGCCTGCTTCTGCGCCTGGTATTGCAGTTGCTGTTGTTGATAGAGCTGCTGTTGCTGCCGGTATTGCACATCGCGCTGATCGGCATCCGTGCCTTGCGCGCTTTGCGCCTGATTGAGCTGATCGGTGCGTTGCTCGTCGCTCTGCGCCAGCGCAGCGCCGGCCAGCAGCGTCAAGCAAAGAAGTGGGGCAATGGCTTTCATGGCGTTCTCCGTTGGGCGGTGAACGCGCGGGACCTCAAGCGTGTTCCGTTACGTGGCGGTACGAGGCTTGCGGCGGATGGCGTAGCTTTCGGCGCGGCCAGCTTCGCGGGCGGCCTGCTGCAAGGCGCTGCGGAACTCGTCGCGCTGGCCATGGATCTTGGCGATGGCAAGCCCGACCGGAACGCCGAGGCCGACCAGCGCCGCTTCCGATAATTGCAGCGAGGATTCGATGGTCTCCGGTACCGCGTCGGTCGCGCCCATCTGGTAGAGATGGCTGGCGTGGACTGCATCCTTGGCGCGCGACACGATCAGGAGGTCGGGCCGCATCGCCCGCACCTGCTCGACGATGGCATCGATGGTTTCGCGGGCATTGATGGTGATGACGATGCCGGTCGCCTCCATCACGCCGCAGACGCGGAGGAATTCGGGATCGGCGGCATTGCCGAAATAGACTTCATCGTTTTCGCGGCGCGCGCGTGTCACCACCGCGGGATCGATATCGGTGGCGATGTAGGGAACGCCCAAGTCCTTGAACAGCGAACTGACCACCCGTCCGACGCGGCCGTAGCCGACCAGGATGGCATGCGCTTCGCCGCCGGGGGGCTTGGCGGTCAGGGCGGGATCGCCGATGCCCTGCTCGCGCAGTTTGCGCGTGATGCGCCGCCCCAAGACCGACAGCAGCGGCGTCAACGCCATGGTGAGGGCGATGGCGGCGAGAATGAAGCCGGAGAAGCGCGCATCGACGATATGCAGGCTGGCGGCCAGCCCCAGGCCGACGAACGCGAATTCGCCGCCGGGACCAAGGAGGAGACCGGTTTCGATCGCGGCGAACCAGGGCAGATGAAACAGCCGTCCGAGCAGGGTCAGAATCCCCGCCTTGACGACGATCAATCCCACCACGCAGGCGATCAGCAGGAGCGGCTCGCGGAAGACTTCGCGGAAATCGATCGCCATGCCGACGGTGAAAAAGAAGATGCCGAGCAAGAGGCCCTTGAACGGATCGACGGTGGCTTCGATGGCTTTGCCGTATTCGGTTTCCGCCAGCATGATGCCGGCGACGAAGGCGCCGAGGGCCATCGACAGTCCGGCCTGATGGGCGATCACACCGGCCGCGAAAATGACCAGCAGCACGGCGGCGATGAAGAGTTCGCTCGACCGCGCCGAGCCGACCAGGCGGAACAGGCGGCGCATGGCGAGGCGGCCGATCAGGATGATGAGGGCAATGGCAGCGGCGGCCTGAAACAGGGCGCGCACCAGGCTGACAAGCACCGATCCGTCGGATTGCCCGCCGGTGATCGATACGAACATCAGGATCGGCACCACGGCGATGTCTTGCGCCAGCAAGACCGCGAAGCTGGCGCGGCCGATGGTGGAAGACAGCCGGTTCTGCTGCGACAGAAGTTCGAGCACGATCGCGGTCGAAGACAGCGAGACGCTCGCGCCGATCACGATGGCGGCGTTGGAGGAAAGTCCGGCCAGCGACGCGATGGCCGCAATGACCGTCGAGGTCACCAGCACCTGCAATCCGCCGAGCCCCAGCACCAGCCGGCGCATCGCCTTGAGGCGGGCGAAACTCAGCTCGAGGCCGATCATGAAGAGAAGGAACACGATGCCGAGTTCGGCAAAGCCGGACACATGGCTCTCGTCCACCACCGTGAACCAGTAAAGGATCGGGAAGTCCTTGATGAACGAGCCGAGCGCCAGCGGTCCGAGGATCGCTCCGGCGCCGAGATAGCCGAGAACGGGGCTGATGCCCGCCTTGCGCACCAGCGGCACGATCACCGCCGCGGTGCCGAGCAGCACCAGGGCGTCGCTATAGCCGGAGATATCGAACGTGGCTGCCATCTGGTCCGCAGCATGCGGTCCGCGGCGGCAAGAAGCAACCCGAAGGTGTCGAATCAGTCGTCGTTGGCGTGGTGCTCGGGCCCGTCACACTCGCCGTCACACTCTCCGTCGCAGTCGCAATCCCCGTCGCAATCGCAGTCGTCGTGACCGCACTGGCAGTGTTTTTTGTCGTGTTCGCTCTGTTCGTGGCGCAGAATTAGCCAGGATTCGTCGTCATAGGCGTTGATGGCGACATAGCGCACGCTGTGGGCGAGGCGATGAAACACATCGTCCGGCTCCTCTTCGGCCAACGCACGAATCTCGGCCGGCGACAGTTCGCTGACATATACGATCTTGAGGAAGCTCACGGCGATCGAGCGGTAGTCCAACACCAGATCGGGCGACATTGCGGCGAGATCGTAGAGGTAGGATACATGTCCTTGCAGGGTGAGCAGTTCGTCGGGCGGCGGTCCGGCGTAATCGAGGTCGCCGGGGCTGGCCCAGGGATCGTCGAAGATCACGCTTTTGAGGGCGGGATTGCGCTTCTGGAGAAACAACAGATAGCCCGCCAGTTCTGCGGCCGAGCCCTCGGGCGATGCGACATGACCGGCCTCGAGATCCGGCAAGGCCAGGGGATCGATGAAGTCCGGCACGAACACCACCGGCTCCCACAACGCTTCCTGGTGCAGTTCGCCCGCAATGCCGCCGCCCGCCGCATCGAGCTGCGCGGCCGCGAACGCCAATGCTTCATCCTCAAGCCGTACGGCGACCATGACTCACCACCATTGCCTGCTTGCGCCGCTTGAGCTGCGCCACCCGAACCGCGAACCGGCGGATCACGAGTTTGAGCTCGGGTTCCACCACCGCCCCGGCCGCGTCCGCCACCGAACACCAGCGCCGCGTACGGGCGTCCATTTCGTCCCAGTCCGGGCTTTCGTCGGTCACCTTGAGGGCGAACACTTCCACCCGGCACGGCAGTTCGACGCCGTCGCGCAGCATCTTCATGTAGCGGTAGCGGCCGATGGCGGTCTTGTCGATGGTCCCGGTGACGCCGGCTTCCTCTTCGGCTTCGCGGGCGGCGACTTGCGCCGGTTTGAGACCGTCCATGGGCCAGCCCTTGGGCAGGATCCAGCGCCGCGATTGCCGCGAGGTGACGAGCAGAACCTGGACTTCGTCGTTCCTGAGCCGCCAGGGAAGGGCTCCGTACTGCGTGCCGGTGAGCTTGCGGGTGCCCTGGCCGCGGGCCATCAGAACAGTCCGAACAGCTTGTAGGCCAGCGCCCCGACGCAGGCCGCGGCGGGAATGGTGATGATCCAGGCCGTCACGATGTCCTTGGCCACGTTCCAGCGCACTGCGGACGCCCGCTTGGCGGCGCCGACGCCGACGATGGCACCGGTTATGGTGTGGGTGGTCGAAACCGGGATGCCGAGGCTGGTCGCCAGGAACAGCATCATCGAGCCGGCGGTTTCGGCGCAGACGCCCTGGTAGGGCGAAAGGTGCGTAATTCGCGATCCCATGGTCTTCACGATACGCCAGCCGCCGCTCAGGGTTCCAGCGGCCATTGCGGTTTGGCAGGCCAGGACCACCCAAAGCGGGATGTGGAAACCGCCCTGGACCTGTCCGTGGGCGTAAAGAAGGACTGCGATGATGCCCATGGTTTTCTGGGCGTCATTGCCGCCGTGGCCCAGCGAATAGAGCGAGGCGGATACGAACTGCAGTTTGCGAAACAGCGAATCCACCCGCGTCGGCAAGGCCTTGCGGAAGATCCAGGCGGCGCCCAGCATCAACAGGATCGCCAGCACCATGCCGATGGTCGGCGACAGGAAAATGGCGAGGATGGTGCGGCCCAGTCCGTGCCAGAGAATGACGCCGGAGCCGGCATGGGTGACGGCTGAGCCGACCAGACCGCCGACCATGGCATGGGTCGAGGACGACGGAATGCCGGCCCACCAGGTGAAGACCTGCCAGGTGATGGCGCCGACCAGAGCGCCGAAAATCACCTGGTCGGTGATGACCGAGGCATCGACGATGCCCGAGCCCATGGTCTTGGCGACCGCCTGACCGAACACCATGAAGGCGATGAAGTTGAAGAACGCCGCCCAGAACACCGCATAGCGCGGCGACAGCACGCGGGTGGAGACGATGGTGGCGATCGAATTGGCGGCGTCGTTCATACCGTTCATGAAGTCGAACAGCAGCGCGACCGCGACGAGGGCGATGAGAATAGTTAAGTCGGGCACCAGCGGGCTCCGTTAGGATTGTTCGATGGCGATGCCCGAAATGCCGTTGGCGACATCCTCGAAACGGTCCATCACCCGCTCGAGGTGGTTATAAATGTCGTTGCCGATGATGTAGTCCATGGCGTTGCCGTTCCGGTACTTGGCGAACAGCGCCTTGACGCCCTGATTGTTGAGCTCGTCGGCGCTTTCCTCGAGCCGGATGATCGCTTCGGTGACGCCGTTCACCTTCACCGAGTTCTGGCGCAGCGTCTGGAGCTGGGCGACCGCCTCGACCGTCAGCTTGGCGGCATCGACGATGACGTCGCCCATCTGGGCCATGTGCGGCTCGAACGTTTCCACTTCAAACAGAAGGATCGACTTCGCCGTCTTCTTCATCTGGTCGATGGAGTCGTCGAGCGAGGTGATCAGGGATTTGATGTCGCTGCGGTCGAACGGGGTGATGAAGGAGCGGCGGGTCAGAAGCAGCACGTCCTGGGTGATCACGTCGGCCTGGGTTTCGAACTCGAACACCTTCTTGCAGGCGGCCTTCACTTCCGTGTCGCTGTGCAAGAGGGAGCGGAGCGCCTCGGCGCCGTCGACGATGGTGTGGGCGTGGTGATTGAACAGGTCGAAGAAACGGTTCTCCTGCGGCATCAGGTTCTGGAACCAGCTGAACATGCTCATTCATCCCGTAATGTCGCCCGTACACCTGCCAGATTGGCCCGGCCGGGCAAAAGCGCGTTTGGTCGCGGAACCGTCATAGTCCCCCGCGGCCGAACCGCAATAGTGCGATTCGGCTCACCAAACTCGCGCAAACCCTGGACTTTGCCGCCCGGGCGGCGTTTTCCACCGCTCCGTCAGTCGATCACGGCGTTAGCAGCGGCGACTTGGCCGTACCAATGCCCGGAATCCTTGATGATCCGCTTCCCGCTACGGAAATCGACCCAGACGAGGCCGAACCGCTGGCTATAGCCCTCGCCCCACTCGAAATTGTCCAAAAGGCTCCAGGCATGATAGCCGCGCACGGGTGCCCCGTCCTGGATGGCGCGGGAAAGGGCGGTCAGATGCCCGCGGAAGTAGGCGGTCCGCCGGTCGTCCTTAACGGTGCCGTCCACGCCTGGAGGATCGGCATAAGAACATCCGTTCTCGGTGATCTCGATCGGCAGATGCCAGTCGCGGCCGATGCGGGTGACGATGTCGTAGAGGCCCTGCGGCCAGACTTCCCAGCCGAGATGGGTCAGCGGCGCTTCGTGGGGAATGTCGGCGCGATAGCCCATGTTCTTTTCGGTCGCGTCGGCGCGGACCTTCATGCGGAAATAGTAATTGATGCCGATCCAGTCGAGCGCGGCGCGGACGCGGGTTTCGTCTCCGGGGCGGAAGTCCATGGCGTCGAGCGGGGCGAATTCCTTCGGGTAGGCCCCGGTCAGGGCCGGCGCGATGAAGAAGATGTTGTTGGCCGCGTGCATCTTATCCGCCGCCGCGCGGTCCTCGGGCGAATCCGTGGCGGGCACCGCGGGAGACATATTGTAAGCGCCGCCGATCTCGGCCTTGGGTGAGATCGCTCGCATGGCGCGGTAGGCATCGCCCTGGGCAAGATTGGCGACGTGCGCGGCCTTCAGGTATTGGCCGAAGTCGGCGATGCCGGGCGCATGTACACCGACGCCGTAGCCGCACAAACAGAAGACGTAGGGTTCGTTGAAGATCGCGAACGTCTTGACGCGGTCGCCGAGCGCTTTGGTGACGATGGTGGCATAATCGGAGAACCAGCCGGCCATGTCGCGATTGGGCCAGCCGCCTTTGTCCTGCAGGGTTTGCGGCAGGTCCCAATGATAGAGCGTGCAGGACGGGCGGATGCCGGCGGCCAGCATGGTGTCGACATACCGCTTGTAGAAATCGAGCCCTTTCTGGTTCACCGTGCCGGTGCCGTCGGGAAGAATACGCGGCCACGCGACCGAGAAGCGGCAGCTCTTCATATGCAGCCGCTTCATGATCGCGATGTCTTCGGCGTAACGATGGTACGAATCACAAGCAACGTCGCCGGTGTCGCCGCCGCGGATCTTGCCGGCCGTATGGGTAAAGCGGTCCCAGATCGACTCGCCTTTGCCGTCTTCCTTCCAGACGCCTTCGATCTGGTAGGAGGCGGTGGCAGTTCCCCACAAGAAATCCTTCGGAAACGACGCCCCGGTGGTGGCAGGTTTTGCGGCCAATCCCGTGGAATGCTTCGCTTTTCCCGCTTCTGCTCCGGTTGCGGCCATCAGTCCGGCTCCCATGATTCCCACCGAACTTGTGAGAAAATCCCGTCGATTTGTCACGCCGCCCTCCCTACCTTGAATCGATCGCCACTCCAGAGTGTGCCAAGCTAGCCTGAAGCGTGCCGCGTAACCACCAAGTGACCAACACATCGTGGTGAACGGAATGAACGAGGATCTGCAGCGGTTTGTCGATGCGCAGGCGCGGGTGATCGACCGTGTCCGGGCCGAGCTTAAGGCTGGCGTGAAGAAGAGCCATTGGATGTGGTTCATCTTCCCACAGGTCAAAGGACTCGGCCACAGCGAAACCGCCCGCCGCTATGCGCTGCACTCGCTTGACGAGGCGCGTGCCTTCTATGCCCACCCGGTGCTCGGCTCGCGGCTAAAGGAATGCACCCGGCTGGTGCTGGCCGTGAACAAGAAATCCATCGGCGAAATCTTCGCCTATCCCGACGATCTCAAATTCCGCTCGTCGATGACGTTGTTCGCGCGCGCCACGCCCGAGCCGCTGTTCCGCCAAGCCCTGGAAAAATACTTCGCCGGCGAAGAAGACCCGGAAACGGTGAAGAGGATTTGAATTTCCCTCTCCCCCTTGTGGGAGAGGGCGGTTTGCCTTGCACTTACGCAGCTCTTCGCGGAGTAAGTGCTTAGGCAAACCGGGTGAGGGGATTTCTTTATGCTAACGTCCAACGCATGAGTTCGTCCGCCTTAACCCCCTCGCTTCTGCCCGATCGCTTCGCCCGCTGGTTCGCCGCCCGCGGCTGGAGCCCGCGGCCGCATCAGTTGCAGCTGGTCGAACATGCCGTTCGCGGCGCTTCCGTGCTTCTGGTGGCGCCGACCGGCGGCGGCAAGACCTTGGCGGGCTTTCTGCCCAGCCTGATCGAACTCTCGACGCTGCCCGCGCGCCGCACCCGCGTGCTCGACACCCTTTACATCTCGCCGTTGAAGGCGCTCGCCGTCGACGTCGCGCGCAACCTCGAACTGCCGGTCGCCGAGATGGGCCTCGACGTGAAGATCGAAACCCGGACCGGCGACACCCCGGCGGGCCGCCGCCAGCGTCAGCGCTATTCGCCGCCCGACATTCTCCTCACCACGCCCGAGCAGTTGGCGCTTCTTCTCTCGCATAGCGATGCGCCGCGGATGTTCGGCCATTTGCGCGCCGTGGTGCTCGACGAACTGCACGCCATCCACAATTCCAAGCGCGGCGATCTGCTGGCGCTGGCGCTGGCGCGTCTCAGCAAACTCGCGCCCGGCCATCGCCGCGTCGGATTGTCGGCGACGGTCGCCGATCCCAAACCGTTGCAGCGCTATCTGATGCCGCAACCCCCATCCGGCGAAGCGCTGTCGGAACTGGTGCGGGCCAAGGGCGGCGCGGTGCCGAAAATCTCCATTCTGGCGTCGGAAGAATATGTGCCGTGGGCCGGGCATCTGGCCCGTCACGCCATGATGGACGTGATGGCGGCGATCAAAAAAGCGAAAACCACGCTAGTGTTTGTCAACACGCGGCGCCAAGCCGAACTGACGTTCCAGGATTTGTGGCGCATCAACGACGACAATCTCGCCATCGCGCTGCATCACGGCTCACTGGCGCCCGAGCAGCGGCGCAAGGTGGAAGCGGCGATGGCGGCGGGGCGGCTGAAAGCGGTCGTCTGCACCTCTACCCTCGATCTCGGCATCGACTGGGGTGCCGTCGACAATGTCGTTTGTATCGGTGCCCCGAAGGGCGCCGCGCGTCTGGTGCAGCGCATCGGCCGTGCCAATCACCGTCTCGATGAGCCGTCGCAAGCCATGCTGGTGCCCGCCAACCGTTTCGAGGTGCTGGAATGCGAAGCCGCGCGCGAAGCGGTGATCGCGGGCGAACTCGATGGCGACCGCCTCAAGACCGGCAGTCTTGATGTTCTCGCCCAGCATGTTCTCTGCGTGGCCTGTGCCGCCAATTTCTTCGAAGACGATCTCTACGCCGAAGTGATTTCCGCCGCGCCCTATCGTGCCCTGGCGCGGGACGACTTCGCCCGCGTGGTCGATTTCGTCGCCACCGGCGGCTATGCCCTGAAGCGCTACGACCGTTACGCCAAGCTGCGCAAAACGCCCGACGGCCTATGGCGCTTGGCGCATCCGCGTCTGGCGCAGAACTATCGCCTCAATGCCGGCACGATCGTCGAAGATCCAATGATCGACATCCGCCTGCAATCGAAAGGACGTCCCATCGGCGCCGGTGGGCGGGTGCTGGGGCAGATGGAGGAATACTTCATCGAGCAGCTCGCGCCCGGCGACACATTCGTTTTTGCCGGCGAGGTGCTGGCGTTCCAAGGCATTCACGAAGACGCTGCCTTCGTCATCCGCACCAACGATA
The DNA here is from genome assembly GCA_023259375.1 of Alphaproteobacteria bacterium. Lineage (GTDB taxonomy): Bacteria > Pseudomonadota > Alphaproteobacteria > Micropepsales > Micropepsaceae > Rhizomicrobium. The sequence goes on along the minus strand of JAHFQC010000059.1, from coordinate 21,287 downwards.
CCGAAGCCGAAGTGCCGTCGTACAACGGCGGCAAGTTTCCGCTCTCCACCTTCCTTGCCCAGCGCGTGCGCGAAATTGTGTCCGAGCCCGATCGCTGGCAGTTATTGCCCGATCCCGTTCAGGAATGGCTGCGGATTCAGGAATGGCGCAGCCTCGTTCCGCAGCCCGGCCAGTTGCTGGTCGAGACGTTCCCGCGCGGCAAACGCTTCTATCTCGTCTGTTATCCTTTCGAGGGCCGCCTCGCGCACCAGACCCTCGGTATGCTGGTGACGCGCCGCCTCGAACGCCTGCATTTGCAGCCGACCGGCTTTTCCGCCAACGAATACGCGCTCGCCGTCTGGGGCCGCCGCGATCTTTCCGGCGTCGCTCTTCCGGCGCTGTTCGACGAGGATATGCTGGGCGATGATCTCGATGCCTGGCTCGCCGAATCCAATCTCTACAAGCGCACGTTCAAGAATTGCGCCGTGATCGCCGGACTGATCGAGCGTCGTTCGCCGCTCAAGGAAAAGACCGGCCGCCAAGTGACGTTCTCGACCGATCTCATCTACGACGTCTTGCGCGAGCACGAGCCCGACCACATTCTCCTGCGCGCCACCTATCAGGATGCCGCCACTGGACTGCTCGACGTCGCCCGCCTCGGCGACATGCTGGCGCGCGTCAAAGGCCGCATCGTCTCGCGCCATTTGGATCGTGTGTCGCCGCTCGCGGTTCCGGCGCTCTTGGAAATTTCCAAGGAAATGGTCGCCGGCGAGGCTGCCGAAGAAGCCCTGCGCGAAACCGAAGAATCCCTCATCGCCGATGCGATGCGGATGGAGTAGGGCGGAAGCGCTGCCCCCGCCCCATTCGCGTCAAGCAGACGCCTTCCGCCGTGCCCGCCGCAGCGCAAATCCCATCGCAGGAATGGCGAAGCCCAACAGCGCCAGGCTGCTCGGTTCGGGCACCGCGGTGCTGATGAAATCGCCGAGGCTGATGGTGTAGAGATCGCTGTCGCGATCATAGGCATACGTGACTGTGGTCGGCACCAGATCCGGCACCACATCCTGGCCATAGACGCCCGGCTGACGGATCTTGAAGCCTTCTTCGCCGATCAGGCTTGCGAGATAGGCCTGGGTCACCATCGGTTCGAGGAAAATCTCTTTGCCTTCGAAAAAGCCATAGATAAAGGTCTGGGTGAAGATGCCGCCGTTCCATTCGGCGTTGGTGAGATCGACGGAGTGGCCGCCCATCATCGGCACCGTCGGACCCGGCTGGCTATAGCCGGCCGGCAACAGCTTCGGATCGACCGCGCCAACCACGCCGCCTGGAATCGTCATGCGCTTGGAATCCGGGATGTAATAAAAATGCAGATCGAAATGCGGCCGATCGTAAACACCGGGCGGCTCGTGGCCGTGCGGATTCCATTCGAGGCCCAGCACGGTGAAGCCGGTGGCCGAGGCTTGTGAAGGCAGCGTCAGGAACAGTTCGCCGCCGCTGCTGCCGGGATCGCGCACCACGGCGCCGCTGACCTTATAGCCGACGGCGTTGAGATGGCTGCCGCTGACGTCGGCATACGACGACACCGATCCGCCGTTCAACGTCCCGCTCGATCCGGTGACGATACTGGCCTGTGAGGCCGTGACGAAGGCCGCGGCGGCAATCAAAGAAAACAAGGAAAGTTTCATGCGGTACTCCAGCTCCAAAGGGCGCCACGCGCCCACCCACGTTGGGCGCCCACCAGCAACCGTTGTGCCAGTCGCCGGATGTGCGGATTTGTTGGCGTTTTCGCGAGGACGCAAAACGAGCTGTAAATGACGTTGTCAACTTCGGGTGATTGGGCGCGCGTTTTGTTGCACCCGGTTTGCCTCGCTCCGGTGAACGATGCACAGTGCTGTCCATGAATCGGGACGATTGCATCATCACCGTCAACGGCGAAACGCTGTGCCTGGAAGCTTCCGGCGCGGTGTGGTGGCCGGACGAGAAGACGCTGGTGCTCGCCGATCTGCATTTCGAGAAAGGCTCGTCTTACGCCCGCAGCGGCCAGTTCCTGCCGCCCTACGATACCCGCGCCACCTTGAAACGTATCGCGGCGCTGATCGCGCGGCTGATGCCCGAGCGCGTCATTGCGTTAGGGGATTCGTTTCATGACGACGGCGCCAGCGACCGCTTCGATACCGAAGAGATCGCACGCCTCTCCACCCTAACCCGCGTCGTCCATTGGGTTTGGGTCGAGGGTAATCACGATCCCAATCCGCCCGCTTGGATGGGCGGTACGGTCCAACCCTATTACCAAGCCCGCGGTCTGATGTTCCGCCATATTCCGTGTACGGAGCCTTGCGCCGGCGAGGTTGCCGGTCACGTTCATCCGGTGGTGCGGGTCAACCGCAACGGTCTGTCGCTGCGCCGGCGTTGTTTCGTCTCCGACGGCTTGCGCCTCTTGCTGCCTGCGTTCGGCGCCTATACCGGCGGCTTCGATGTGCGCGAAGAGGCGGTAACCTCATTGTTCGGGCGCGAGCTGGCGGTGTTTGCGATGGGACGCGAGCGGGTCTACGGCGTCCGCGGTCCCTGTCACGCCCTGTTGCGGAACAGGAACATGGAGGCCCAGCCGAGCGCCACCGCCATCAGCACGGTGAACACGCCGTAAGTCAGCGGCCTGGTGTGGGCGAATTCGAACACGCGTCGCTCCAAGCCGGCCTGGTCGACATAGAACGGCGTCGATTGCGCGGCCACCACGTCGCCGCCGCGGAACAGATAGACTTCCACCGTATAGGAGCCGCGCGGCACCGCAGCCGGGATCGGCACATGCACGCGGAAAAGGGTCGCGCTCTGCATTTCGACGCCGCTGTCGGTCTGGATGTAGAGACCGGCGCGTTTCTGCGCCCGTACCAGCGATGCAATATAGGGCCGCTCGTCGCCGTCGCTGGCAAGGATCTCGGCGCGCAAATCGTAGAGCCCGAGTTCGTAGCGCGCCAGCGTGTCGGCTTCGGCGATATCATTCAGCGGCCGCGTCGCGGTGACGAAGTAATAGGCCGGCAGCCACATCTTGGCGCGGGCATTGTTGATCCACAGTCCGGCAATGCGATCCTTGCGGCGCACCGTCATCAGCGTATCGGGGCCGCGCACCACCACCACGATGTCGCGCGGATCCGTGCCGGTCGGATTTTCGATGTCGCCGAACACCGTCAGTTCCGATCCGGCGAAGGTCGAGGTGATCTGCAGGTAATCCTGCGACAGCCCCGAGGTCAGGCCTTCTTCCGCCAGCGCGGGTGCGGTCATGAAAAGGAGGGCGATGAGCAGCGCTCTCATGGCGTGCCTGCCGTCAGCGAATAAACATCGGCCGGACGCACCACGAGCTGCCACAGAAGGCCGAGCGCCACCACCAGCACCAGGATCGCCATCAGGAAGCGCAGTTGTTCGCCGCGCAGTTTGGCCCCGGCGCGCACGCCGTATTGCACCCCGAAGACCCCGCCGATGACCAGGATCAGCGCGAGCAAAGTGTCGACCGTGTAGTTGTCGGCGGCATGCAGGATGGTGGTCGAGGCGGTGACGAACAGCACCTGGAACATCGAGGTTCCGACCACGACATTGGTCGGCATCCTCAAGATGTAGATCATCGCCGGGACCGACAGGAAGGCGCCGCCGACGCCGAGCACCGCCGACAGGATGCCGACAACGAAGCCTAGCACCACCGGCGGGATCACGCTGATATAGAGCCGCGACTGGCGGAAGCGCATCTTGAACGGCAGGCCGTGGACCCAATTGTGCTGGCCGACGCGCTTGCCGGTCGGCGATGTGCCGTCCTGCCGTGCCCGCCAGGTGCGCAGCGATTCCTGCAGCATGATGGCGCCGACCCAGCCGAGCAGCAGCACGTAGGAGGCGGAGACCGCGAATTCGGCTTGGCCCATGCGGCGCAGCACGGCGAACAGCCACACGCCTGCCGCCGAGCCGACCAGGCCCGAGGCCACCATCACCCCGCCCATCTTGAAATCGACGGTCTGCCGCTTCCAGTGCACCAGCACGCCGGAGAAGGTGACGCCGGCGATCTGGTTGGCAGTCGTGGCCACAGCCACACCCGGCGGAATGCCGTAGAAGATCAAGAGCGGGGTCAACAGGAAGCCGCCGCCGACCCCGAACACGCCCGACAGGAAGCCGATCGCGAACCCAAGACCCAGTACGACCGGCCATTGGACCGACATCTGGGCGATGGGCAGATAAATTTCCATCGAATGGGTTTTCTTGCGGGCGGGTGACGCGGAATGAACCGACTGTGCGCGGGTGACACGCGGTGGTCAACCCAAAGCGTCCCGCCGGGCTGCGCCTTTAACGTGACCGCGGCGACGAGAACACGGCCTTGGGCGCCAACGATGCGTCAGCCGCGCGTCACGTCACCCAGCGTCGGGGGAACATTGGCCCGGGCGTTGAGCGGGGCTGCGCGGAAACTATCGGCGGCATGCTGAGCCGCGGCGCGGGCCTCGTTGTCGAGCTGACCGACGATGGCGTTCATGCGGTTTCTGGATTCGTTGTCGCCCTGGGATGCTGCGATCGCATACCATTTGTAGGCATCGACGAGGTTCTGGGGCACGCCAAGTCCGCGTTCGTACAGCACGGCGAGATTGAACTGGCTGTCCTTGAGGCCGAGATTGGCGGCCTTGAGGAACCAGCGCGAAGCTTCGGCATAATCCTTCTTCACGCCGGTGCCTTCGGCATAGGCGACGGCGAGATTGTGCATCGCCTTGCGGCTGCCCTGATTGGCGGCAGCGAGATAAAGACGGACGGCCTTGACCGGATCGGCGGCGACGCCAGTGCCGCGTTCATAGAGCCCGCCGAGACGGTATTGCGCCACCGGCTCGCCGGCATCGGCGGCCTTGATCAGCCATTTGGCGGCTTCGGTCGGGTTGGACGGAACGCCGTCGCCATCGACGTATTTGAGGCCGACGATGAGCTGGGCGCGGGCATTGCCGCTGTTGGCGGCCTGGGTCAGGCGATCGAGCGGCGCGACCGGACGGGCCGCAGCCGGCTGCTGCTGCGGAGCGGCGGCTTGCGAGGCTTTCGGCGGCACGGCGGCAATTTGCACACCGGCAGGGCGCTGCGCATTGGCTGGAGTATTGGCGGCCGGTGCCGCTGCCGTTTTGACTGCGGGCGCGTTCGCTGCAGGAACGTTAGTGGCCGGCGCTTTGGCGGCCGTTTCTGGCGTCGGCGGCAGCGGTTCGTCGACGGCGCTCTGGTGCAGGGCCGGTTTCGGCGTGGCTTTCGGTGCGACGGCGGTTGTCGTGGCGACAGCCGGCTGTGCGGCGTTGTTCCCCGCGCGCCAATGCAGGAATGCAGCAGCTGCCACGACGATGATGATCAGTCCCAAAAGGCCGACCAGCAGCGGGTTCGACTTCTTCTTGGGCGCGTCAGTCTCGTCGCTCTTGGCCGAACCCCAGCGCAGAGCCCCGAGGGTCGCGCTGCGCTCGTTTTCCTGCTCGGCGGCTTCGCGCGCTGAACGGCGGGCTGCTGCAAGATAGGATTCCGCGGCCGGAGTCTCATCCGTCAGACCGGGTACCGGAGCAAGGCCGGGATCGGGCGGCAGCTCGAATGCCTCGGCGGGCGGCGCTGCAAACGGCGCGACGGACGACGGCGCAGCAAACGGCGGGACGGCCGCGGCGGCAGGCTCGACGAACGGCGGCGCTTCGACGGCAAACGGCGGCGGCTCGAAAGCGGCAGCCAATGGCGGCGTGGCGGCAGGCGGTGGCGCGACCGGCGGAGTTACGACCGGCGGCGGCTCGGGCGCTGGCGGCGGCACCACAGCAGGTGGCGGTTCCACGTGTTTGGCGGCCGCGATGACGGCGCGGCGCAGTTCGGCCGCAGCATCGCGCTGGGCGGTTTCCAGCCCTTCCATCCGGGCCATCAGTTGGTGCAGTGCGTCGCCGAGCGTCTTGGCGGTGTCGTCGCGGTTGTCGACGCGGTCGGCAAGGTCCGCCACGTTACGCTCGATGCCGCTGAGGCGGCGGTCGAGAGCGGGATCGGGCTTGTGTTCTTCGAGCCGGCGCACGCTGTCTTCGAGGCGCCCTTCGAGCTGATGGATGGCTTCCATCGGCGACGGCGCCTGTTTCAGGTCCTCGACGGCATTAAGGGCGCGGTCGATCGATCCGGCTTGGGCTTGGCTGGCGGTTTCGACGCCGCGGACGCGCTCGTCGATGGCGTTGAGGCGGCTTTCCAGCGCCTGGTTGACCGCCATGGCGTCCTGGCGTGCCTGCCCGACGCGGCCGGCGACGGTTTCGAGGTTGTCGGCGAGGCTGGAAATCTGGTTGGCCGACTGGTTCGCCGTTTCGGTGATCTGGTCGGCGAGGCGGGAAAGACCCTGGTGCAGCGCTTTGACGGCCTCCCGGAGGCCGTCGCCCGCTTCGCGGCCTTCGACTCGATCGAGCCGGTCGGCGATGTCGGAGACATGGGCGCCGAGTTGTTCGAAAGCCTGGGACTGTTCGCGGGCGGCGATGTTCATCTCGACCGCGGCCTTGCTCATCACCCGGTTGCTTTCGCTCTGGGAGCGTTCCGAGGCGTCAAGGCGGCGGGCCATGCCGCGCAGTTGGTCTTCGATGCGGCGATAGACTTCGGCGGTTTCGATTTCGCTGCGAGAGACCCGCTCCAGCATCTCATCCGATTGAATTCGCTGCCGTTCCGGCTGTGGCCGGGGCTCGATTCGGTAGGTCCACTGGCTGCGAGGTTCACTCATATCCGAGAGTTCCGAAACTATGCGACGCGTGAGCCATTCGCCCACAGAAAGACCTTCCCGACGCGCAGCCGCTCTCGCGGCTTCACGAGCCTCGGTAGCAATTCCCGCGACACTCCATGGCAAATCGGGCCGCATTTCGTCTCTCGTAGCGGTTCTTCCCCCCACATAAGGTAAATGTACCCACATGTGGTGTAAAGGAAGGGATGCAATGGAGTGTACGCGGCAATCTCCGCGGTCCTCCTGGTTAGAATCCGCTCAGAGGATTTAAGAGTCCGTTAGCGCTGATGGGGGATTTGACCCGCAATGACACCGGCGCGCTTGAGATCGTCGTCGAGCTGGCCGGTCGCCCAAGTCCAGGACATGCGGAAATCCGACGCCAGCGACCACAGCGGATACTGGAAGGTGGCGGGGCGGTTCTTCTCGATGAAGAAGTGGGCGATCCAGGCCGGCCCGTACCCGGCGATCGGCACGCCGATCAGGAACCAGGGCTGGCCGAGCACGCTGCCGACCACCAGGCCGAACACGGCGACGAAAGTGCCGAAATAGTGCAGGGCGCGGGTACGCGGGTCCGCGTGTTCGCGAAGATAAAACAGCCAGAACGCCTCGTAGTCGGTGATGCGTGTCTTGTCTGTCATCTTCCACCTACTTGGTCGTCGGCCCCGGCACGATGGCCCCCCGAAGATCGGGGTCAGCTTTGGTCTTCTCCTTGCCTTCGCGCGGAGAGGGCACGGTTTGAACGTTCGGCGACGCCTGTTCGCTCCGCCCGCCCATACCGAGATTGGTGGTGAAGATCTGGGCGACGTAGATCGTATCGGCGTTCAACGCCGCGCCGACACCGGTTCGGTCGTAATCGGCGAACGAAAGGTTTTCGAGATGCGGTTTGGAGGCAGCCCAACTGTCGACAAAGCGCTTGGCGAAGGCTTCGACGTCGATATCCTGGCCGGGCGTGAAATGCTGCGCGGCGACGTTCTCGCCGACTAGGCCCTGGAACTTGGCGTCGGCGGCCATCAACAGGCTTGCTGCGACATGCGGATCGCCGCCGATGATGAACGAGTCGGCCTTGGCCATCTCGGCGCTGCGCTTGCGGGCGACATCGGTGAGCGCCGGGTCGAGCGCCAGTGTGCGGGCATGAGAATCGGTCTTGTGACGGGTCTCGGCCACCAAAGCGAAGATGCGCTTTTCCAGGGCCGGCATGCGAGCCGCCGGATCGGGATGGGAAGGTCCGAACAGTCCGGCGCATCCGGCGACGGCCAGTCCGAGAAACGCGCACACCGCGGCGCGAGCGATCAAGCGTGTTGAATGCACCTCATTGCAGGAACCGTAAGCCCGCTGCTCCCATTCCGCTGCCGATACCAACCCGTAACGACGTTCGATTTCAGTTTACGCTGGCGGTCTGCCGAATCCATGTGACCGGTCATCCACGCGCACCACATAGCACGGCGCCGGGACAAATATAGATGGCTGGGACGAAGGTCTGATTAAGCGCGGGTTGCCAATGTCGGAAGATTTGGAACCGTGGCGTTCACGCAACCATTCCGGCGCCGGATCACGCCGCCGACTGGGCGGCAGCGGCTTTGCGCTGGCGTATGCGCACCAGAATGCGTTTGCGGAAGCGGAAGTAAAACATGACGAGCAGCACGCCTTGCGCGGCCGTCGGGCCTAGCAGCGCGTAGACGGCCCAGAACTTCTGGGAGACGATCTCGACGACGGCCAGTCCAACCACAAGCAAATTGACGATCGCGAGAGCGAACATCAATGCCGCATAGGCGTACCCGGCGCGCACGATGAGACGGTCGTCAAGATTTTCGGTGACGATCGCCGGCAGGTAAGGCGCCATCCAGTCCCGCCGCAGCATCACCGCGCCAAGCGCCAGCCACAGGATCGACGGCTTGACCATGATGAAATAGGGCCAGTGGAAAAGGATGGTGGCGCCGCCAAAGCAGCTGATTAGGACGAGGCTCAGCCATTGCAGCGCGCCGATCGGCTTCTTGCGCACGAGCGACCAGATCGTCTGGATGACCACCAGCGAGATGCCGCAGGCCGTGGCGATATAGATATCGGTGAGGAAAAACAGGGCGACGAAGAGGAATGTCCCCGCCAGGTCCCGCGCGATCGGTACGAGGGCCCTGAGGACAATCATGACAATTCCTTTATTTCCGCCGGATCAGCGGGATCATGCCGCCGTGCTTGTCGATATATGCGCCGAATTGCCAAGTAAAGGTAAGTGTCGCCACGAACAGCAATAGCCCTAATAGGGCGGCCCACCCGGGCGACATCTGGTGCAGCACCACGGAAAAGGCGCTGAGACCGGCCAAAGCGGCGTAAACCGTGGCCCAGATGGCCGTCAGCAAGAGGTGCGCGCGAGCGGCGAGTTCGGGCGGATGCTGTCCCCTAAGCCAGCTATACTGGCTGGTGAAGGGGCGGCGCGTTGCCATCGACCACAGAATGGCAGCCAGAAATCCGACCTCCAGCACCAGAGCGGCGCCGGCGGCGCCGAAATCGGATGCAACAAAGCCGGTGTAGAGCGCCAAAGGGCCGAACAGGACCAGACCGGCGGCATCGAACAGGCGGATTTTCCGGGTGGCGCCGAAAGCGCGGATGCCGACCGCGAAGGCCGCTGCGAACGCCAGCCACAATGCGAGGCTGACCGACATCGGCGCCAGCGCGAAGAAAATGAGCGAGGGCAGGAAAGCGAACATCGGCCCGAGGAGCGCTGGTCCGGTAGTCGGGCGGAAGCGCGTGAGGAAAACCAGAAGTAGAGTATGCAGGCAAAAAAAAGCCGGGTGCCCCTGAGGTGGAGGCACCCGGTTGATTCAAATAATTACTTCGCCGGTGCGGCCGGAGTGGCCGGAGCAGCCGGGCGGCGAGTGAGGTAGGTCATCCACAACTCGGACACGCGAACCAGGGCCGGATCGCCGGTGAAGCCGGTCAGCGTCTGCTTGGCGCCGGCCTCGTCACCCTGGCGGGTCTGCGACATGGCGAGAACCAGCTTGGCTTCCGCAACATACGGACCACCGGCCTTGATAGCGTTCTGGGCGGCGCGGATGGCGTCGGCATAGCGGGCATAGCCATAATAGGCTTCCGCGACGCTGGTCAGGGCTTTGCCGTCCTTGGCCATCTTTTCGATCTGCGGCAGGACCGGCTCGTCCTTCTTGGCATCGGCGTTGTTCTTGGCGACCAGCGCGCCGACCTTGGCTTGATTGAACACGCCCTTCTGGATGCCCATCTGCAGGAAGGTGCGTTCGTCACCGAAGACTTTGACGGAGTCGGCGGCATCGGCGGCTTCGAGGAAGTTCGACGACGACCAATCGGCGCCGACCAGAAGGCGCAGGCGATAGATGTCGAGCGCGGCGATGGCGGCGGCGTTTTTGTTGCCCTTCGGCAGGAATTCGAGCGAGAAGTCGAGCAGATACTTCCAGTCTTCCGCCTTGCCGTAATCGCGGGCCATCAGCGTCAGGCCTTTGATCTCGTTGGCGCGGTCCTTGGCCTTGTCATAGGAGAAGGTCAGGAGCTGATAGAGGCCGTACTGCGGGACTTTGCCTTCCGCCGTGGCCAGATCGATGCCCTTCTGCGCGTAGAGGATCGTGTTCGCGGTGTCGTTCTTCCCGTAATAGAACTGCGCGATGGGAGCGAAGAGGTCGGGATTGGTCGTCTTGGAGTCGATCGCAATCTTGGCCAGTTCGGCGACCTCGTCTCCCTTGTTGGCGTCGGCAGCGAGCTGGATCGCGGCCGCGAGCATGCCCGAACGGTCTTCGGCCGGCGTCGCGGGATTCTTGACCACGGCGGTAAAGGCTTCGCCGGCCTTCACGCGATCGTTGGTCTGATAATAGGCCACGCCCAGGAAGCGGTTGATCAGATAGTTGTCGTAGTCCGTCAGGTCGGGCTTGCTCTTCGCGTCGCTGCACTGGGCGATGGCGGTGGGATAGTCCTTCGCATCAAGCGCCTTCTTGCATTCGCTGATGGGCTTCGCGATCGACTTACTCGGCCGCGGCGTATCGGCCTTTTCCTTATCCGCGGCTTGCGCCGGCATCGTGGCAACGGTCAGTGCCATCGCATAGAACGGAAGGCAGGCGACCAGCGCAGCCCGCAACAAACTTTTGCTCATGGATTCCTCACCTAGCTGTAGCGCGAAGCACCGCGCGGCGCCCGCATCGCGCATCTTGATCTACTATGCAACTTTATTATGGCGGAGACCTGCGTCGAATCTGCCAAAAATACGACGATTACGGTGCCGCATCGCTGCCACTGGTTGCAACCCATCCGTAAGCTCTTCTTAACCATGTGGTGCCAGCGTGACGACGCCCTTCCGGAAGCTCCGTCATGGCCGAATTTGTCCTGGGCACCGTCCAGCTTGGCTTGCCCTACGGCGCGGCAAATCGCACCGGAAAACCCAGCCGGGAAGCCGCTGTCGCACTGGTCCGCCGGGCCGTGGCAGCCGGAATCCGCTGCTTCGATACCGCCCATGCTTATGGCGATGCCGAGGAAAGGCTGGGGGAGGCGCTCTCCGGCCAGCCCGTGTTCATTGTGACAAAGCTGAGCCCGCTGAATGACTTGGCTGAAATTGCCGCGCCGGCCGACGTGGTGGCGGCGGTCGAGGCGTCGGTGGCGCAATCTTGTGTCGCTTTGCGGACCGGCCGGCTCGATTGCCTGTTGCTGCACCGGGCGGTGCACCGGACCCAATTCGGCGGCGTTCTCTGGCAGCGGCTACTCGCTTACAAGGCTACCGGCGTGATCGGAAAATTGGGCGTGTCGGTGCAGTCGCCCGCGGAAGCGGCCGCGGCGCTCGAATGCCCCGACGTGCAGCACATCCAGTTGCCGTTCAACCTTCTCGATTGGCGCTGGGCCGGGATTGTCGATGCGCTGACCGCCCGTCCCGACGTGACGGTGCATGTCCGTTCGGTACTCCTTCAAGGTCTGCTCGCCGCCGGCGATCCGTCGGTGTGGCCGGTAATCGATGGTGTCGATCCGGCGGCGGTGCTTGCCGGTATCGACGCTCTGGTGCGCGAGCTTGGCCGCGACAGTGCCGCCGATCTTTGCATGGCCTACGCCCGCGGTCAGGCGTTCATCAACGGTGTGGTGATCGGGCTCGAAACCGAAACCCAGCTTGAAGAAAACCTGCGCCTGATGCGCAATCCGCCGCTGACCCCGGCGGAATGCCGTCTGGTCGAAAAGCGTCTGCCGCATTGTCCCGAACAGCTTCTCAATCCTGCGTTATGGCCGAAGAAATGAAAGACCTGTTCCGCCTCGATGGCGCCGTTGCATTCGTTTCCGGAGCCGCCGGCCATCTCGGCCGTCCGATGGCCCGTATTCTCGGCGAGGCCGGAGCGCATGTGATCCTCAACGGCCGCAGCCGCGAAAAACTCGAAGCCTATGCCGCCGAGCTCAAGGCCGATGGCATTTCGTCCGAAGTGGCGCCGTTCGATGTTGCCGACACCCAAGCGGTGCGCGCCTTCTTCACCTCGCGCGCGCGTCTCGATGTGCTGGTCAACAACGCCATCCTGATGCAGGGCAAGCCGTTCGCGGCGCTGGAGCCGGCCGATTTTGCCGTCACCTATGCTTCCGGCGTGACCGCCGTGTTCGAGGCTGCCCGGGCTGCGCTTCCGGCGTTGAAGAAGGCGGCCGCCGTGGCGGGCGAAGCACGGATCGTCAACATCGCCTCCATGTACGGCGTGGTGTCGCCCGACAAGCGGATCTACGCCAAGCCGGAGCAGTCCAGTCCCTTCCATTACGGTCCGGCCAAGGCGGCGCTGTTGCAGCTAACCCGCCATCTCGCTGCGGAATTCGCGGCCGACAGCATCCGCGTCAACGCGCTGGTGCCGGGGCCGTTTCCGCGGCCGCAAGTTTCCGACGACGATCCCGCCTTCGCGGCGCGATTGGCGGGCAAGACCATGCTCAACCGTTTCGGCCGCGCCGACGAGATTGCCGGTCCGTTGCTGTTTCTTGCCACCAAGGCATCCAGTTTTGTAACCGGCGCCGCTCTTGCGGTCGATGGCGGCTGGACGGCATGGTAGCGGGGCATCTCGAGAGAAGGACGGATGCTGCCTTTTCTGTCCTCGCTGATCCCCGGTCAGGACCACGCCCGCTATCTCGTTGAACGGCTGAAGCGCTTTGCGCTGCTGGCCGGTCTTTCCGATGGCGCCATCCGCCGTCTGGTCGCCGAGGCGCGCTGGTTCGGATTGCCGGGCGGGGCGCGATTGAAACGCGACAGCGAAAACGAAACGGCCCTGTTTCTGGTCGTCACCGGCTCGCTCGGGGTGATGGTCGACCATGACGGCAGCCGCCGCCTGATCGCGCAAGTGCCGCCCGGCGAGACCGTCGGCGAGGTCAGCCTTTTCACCGAAGAACATTCCGCCGAGATCATCGCTTTGCGCGACAGCGAACTGTTGCGTATCGGCCCCAAGGTATTTGAGGCACTGGTGGCCAAGCATCCGCGGATCATGATCGACATGATGCGGGTGATGGCCCGCCGCCTCATCGAAACCACCCGCGCTCCGCGCGAGCATACCCGTCCCAAAACCTTCGCCATCGTGCCGCTGCAGGAGGGGCTTGCGGGCGAACCGGTGGCGCACCGCATTGCCGCCGCGCTGGTCGAAATGGGCGCCAAGGCGGCCGTGCTCGATGTCTCCGCGGCGGGACAGTCGGCGGAATGGTTTCACACCTTCGAAGCCGCGCATGACGTCGTCTTCTATCGCGGCGATGCGCCGGGTTCGGCGTGGAGCGAGGCGTGCATCCGTCAGGCCGACCGCGTCTATTTGTTCGCCCGCGCCGACCGGGCGTTGCCGCCGGGCGTGATCCGCACTGCCAAGGAACGCATCTGCGGCCGTCCCGAGCTTCTGCTTTTGCACACCCACGGCAGCGGTGGTGCACTGCCGGAGCATTTCGCGCTCAAGAGCGATCAGTTCGAGACCCATCATCACATCCGTCAAGGCCGTTCCGGCGACATCGGCCGCTTGGCGCGCTGCGTTGCGGGCCGTGCGGTAGGGCTGGTGCTCGGCGGCGGCGGGGCGCGCGGCTTTGCCCATATCGGCGTCGTCAAGGCGCTCGAAGAGGCGGGCGTGCCGTTCGATTATCTCGGCGGCGTCTCGATGGGAGCCATCGTCGCTGCCGGTCTGGCCGCCGAATGGAGCCGCGAAGAACTCGCCGACCGGCTGAAAGCCGCGTTCGTCACCGCCAAGCCTCTGTCCGACTACACGCTGCCGCTGATCGCGCTGGTGCGCGGCAGCAAGATGACCGATCTGTTGCGCACGCATTTCGGCAGTTTGCGCATTGAGGACTTGGCGCGGCCGTATTTCTGCATTTCCTCCGATTTGACCACCGGCCGCATCCACGAGCATTGCTCGGGGTATTTGTGGCGGGCGCTCCGGGCGAGTGCGGCGCTGCCGGGCATCGTGCCGCCGGTCAATGCGCATGGGCATTTGCTGGTCGACGGCGGGGTGATGAACAATCTTCCCGTGGATCTGATGCGCTCCCGCCGCATCGGTCCCTTGATCGCCTCCGACGTCACTGGCGAGATCGATTTTTCGGTGCGCGACAGCCGCTATGGCGAACGTCCGGTCTGGCGCCTTATCTGGCAGCGCATGCGCGGCACGCCGTCGATCTTCGATGTCTTGATGCGCTCCGGCACGGTGGGATCGGAAGCGCAGCGCCGCTTGGTCCGTGACGAGGCGGATTTCCTGTTCGAACCGGCGCTCGAAGGCGTCGACCCGCTCGATTTCAAAAGCTTCGACCGCGCCGTCCAGGAAGGCTACGACCACGCCGCCCGTATGATCGACAAGCACGGCGTGCCGCTGACGACGCTGTGGTGCGAAGGCCCGGCTGTGGCAGTACCGCAGAGGTAACCGGCAGACCGGCCGTTGGAGCGCAATTAACGAATTGTCTCTTAGGATCCCGGGCGCAGTTTAGGAGCCATCGCGGGTATGAACCGGCACGATGCGCCAGTCGCTCAGCCGACCGCCATGCGGACGCACGTTCCGGCATTGGCTGCGCTCGTCGCGCTGACGGCGATATGGGGGCTTGCGCAGTGGGATTTCTCATCCCTGATGTACAAGCTGACGGCTCTTTTCCCGATGCAGCAAGGCGACTGGATTCCGATTGTCCAGGGCATCACCTATTTCCTGGTCGCGCTTCCGGCCGCGATGTTCCATCGCCGTTTCGGCTACAAGCTCGGCATCCTGATCGGGCTGAGCCTTTCGGCGTTCGGACCGTTCCTGATCTATCCGACCATCGCCGAACATTCCTATCCCGCGTTCGTGATGGCCGGGATCGTGATGACCATCGGCTGGCCGTTCATCGAGACCAGCCTCAATCCTCTCGCGACCGAACTGGGGTCTCGCGACTCCGCGGTGCGCCGGCTCAATTTCGTGCAGGCCTTTTTTCCGGTCGGTTTGGTGATCGGGAATTTCGTCGCGCTATGGCTGTTGCGCTTCGACTTGCACGGGGCGGGGACGGGTTGGGCCGACGCGACGGCGCGGCCGTTCGTGGTGATCGGCATCGCCGTTCTGCTTTTCGCGCTGGGCATCGACAAAATCCGGCTTCCGTCCCTTGCCTCGGATAAGGGGCACGGCCGGATGCGCGACGAGCTTCGCGCGCTGTTGTCGCGCCAAGATATTCGGATCGGATTGGCGGCGATTTTCGCCTGTCAGTTGGCGCAGGCGACGATTTGGGGCGTGGTGTATGGCTACGTCCCGCAAGAACTCCCGGGCGCCAAGGCCGATACGGCGGCCACGGCTTTCTTCATCTGCTGCATTCTGGCAGGCGTCGGCCGTTTCGGCGGGACCGCTCTGATGCGCTGGATCGAACCGCGCGCCCTTCTCGGCATCGCGATGGCCTGTGCCATCGTTCTGCTGGCGTCGTCGGCGGTTGTCCGTGGCGAGATCGGGCTGGGACTGCTGGTGGGCACCAGCGTGTTCATGGCGATCGCCTATCCGACGATCTTCGGTTCGGTGATTGTGGATCTCGGCCCGCTGAAGAAAACGGCGTCAGGCCTGTTGGTGACGGCGGCGGGGATCGGATCGGCGAGCGAACTCGTTCTCGTCTATCTTTTGCGCGACGTCATGCCGGCGCGTTACGTCATGCTGGCGGCCGTGCCGTGCTTTGCGCTCGTCCTTGTTTTCGCACGGCGGCGAGCGCGCGTCGCAACACCGGCCTAATATCCGGCGCTCAGTTGCCCTTGCTGTTGGACATTGCTTTCGCCATGACCGGCGGCTTGGGCAACGGCGGCAGGCTGGCGATCATCCGGCTCGACTTGCCCTTGATATAACCGTCCCGGCCGGAAATCCTGGTTGCGAGGCTTCCGACAAAGTCCAACAGATCTTCCATCAGGTTGCTCATGAGACAAAGCTAATGCTGATTTTGGCCATTTCAATGGCAGACCGGAACGTCGCAGGAGGTGCGCGGCTTGCCGGCAACACATCTCCCAGCGGAAACCGGAGCGCATTCAGGAGCCGATAGTGTCAACGTATTCGACGGAAGCCGGTTTTCCGCCCGAAAGCGCGACAATCAAAGACTTTAATCGGTCAGATATCGGCGTCCGGCTTGGCGCCTGTTTTTAAATTGCGCCCGCTGAAAAGGCGCTGTCCCAAGACCGCGATCATGACGCCGCCGATCAAAAGCGCTTTGGTGCGGAAGGCGTCGGGACAGGTCATGCCCCAGGTTTCAGTGATGCCGAAATAGTCGCCGAGCGCCAGCCAGTAGCCGCAGCCCGATGCGAACATCAGAGCCAGTCCCACCGGCATCAGGACCAGACCAATCACGCGCCTCATGTCAGATACTGTTCTGCATCATCGGACTGGGCGGCGCAGCGCCGACGATATAGTGGTCGCGGCCTTGGGCGTCGATCAGTATCAGCGAAGTGATTTTCGGCTTGCCGCCTGCCACATCGAGATCGGCCTTGGCTTCGCCGTCGCCGTTCGAGCCCACCACTTTCAAGGTATAGCTCGCGCTGCTGCCGACGCCGGTCTCGGAATGGAACGACACGCGTTCGCGCGACATCACGGCGATGTTGCGGCCGAGCACGCTGACGGCTTCGGGGCTTTGGTTGAGGGTGGCGACGATGATTTTGATCTGGGCGTCGTTGTCCAGAACCTTGAAGAAATAGCGGGCGCTGAAGGTGTAGACCGCCGCGATCACCACCACGACGGCGACCAGGGCGCCGAGGCATCCGTACAAGCAGCCGTGACGCGGCCGCGGCGGCGGGAGATTCTGTTGTTCGGCCGTCGGGTCCATGACGATCCTCATCACGATAGCGTTGCGGCGACACGGCGACTGTGGCACGCCAGTTCCTGATATTTAGCTTGTCGATGACGCCAATGGAACCTTTCGATTCTTTCCCTGAAACCCCGCTCGAAGCCGCCCTTCGCCTGTTGGAGGAGGGGAATGCGGCCGAGGCGGTGGTTCGCCTCGAAAGCCTGATCGGCGAAGGCCATGGCGGACTTCTGGCGCGGCTGACCTTGGCGCGGGCGCTGACGGCGGCGGGCGAGGCTGACAAAGCAGTGGCGGTGGCGCGCGAAACCGCGTCGCTCCATCCCGATGTCGCCGAAGCGGCGCTGGGATTGGGTGCGGCCATGCTGGCGGCCGAGGCGTTGCCGCTGGCGATCGCCGAATTCCAGCGCGCGCTGCGGATCGATCCCGCCAATGCCGAGGCGAGGTATCTCTTGGGTTGTGCCTGGCTCGAAGCCGGCGAACCCGAGCCGGCGCTGGCGGCGTTCGAAGCTTTGGAAGGATTGCCGGGTCTGGCCGAGCGCATCGCCGAAGCCGAAGCGATGAAAACGCGGCCGCGCTCCGACGCCGGTTATGTCCGTCACCTGTTCGATCAGTTTTCGATCGATTACGACGATCGCATGCTGGGCCAACTATCGTATCAGGCGCCGGGGATCTTGCGCGAACTGGCGGCGCTGGTGCTGCCAGGCGAGACCGGATTGACGGTACTTGATCTCGGTTGCGGCACCGGGCTTTCAGGCGCGGCGTTCCGCGATCGTGCCGTTCGTCTCGTCGGCATCGATTTGAGTCCGGCCATGATCGCCAAGGCGCAGGAGCGGGGCGTCTATGACGAGCTTCTCGTTGCCGATATCGAAACCGGTTTGGGCACTGATGCGTACGATCTCGTCGTTGCCGCCGATACGCTGGTCTATCTCGGCGATCTCGAATCCACCTTCGCCACAGTCGTCACAGCGCTGAAGCCCGGCGGCACCTTTCTGTTCACCGTGGAGTCGAAGGAAGGCGACAGTTTCGAACTCGGTCCCAAGCGTCGCTGGCGCCATTCTGAGACTTATTTGCGTGCCCTCGCCGCAGCGCACGGATTTTCCGTCACTGGTTTGATGGCGTGCGTGCCGCGCCAGGAAGCGCACGTAGCTGTGAACGGCTATGCCGTAGCGCTGACGAAGTCCGGTCCGTTACAACCCTCCTGAACGGAGGACGTTATGAAAAGCATTGGCATTCTGGTGTTCGACGACGTCGAGGAACTCGACTTCGTCGGTCCATGGGAAGTGTTCAACATGGCCAACGAAGTCGCCGGGCACATGGGCCGCGACCCGTTCCACGACGTCAAACTGATTGCCGAACGCGAAACGCCGGTTCGTTGCGCCCACGGCCTAAGGGTGCTGCCCGAGCTGACCACGGCGGCCTGCGACAAACTGGACATCCTGTTGGTGCCGGGCGGGCAGGGCACCCGGCGCGAGGTTCTCAATCCGGCGTTGCTGGCGTGGATTGCGGCAATTTCCGCGTCGGCGGAGTGGGTCACCAGCGTTTGCACCGGGGCGCTGCTGTTGTGCGCCGCCGGTCCGGCGCGCGGCAAGCGGGTTACAACCCACTGGGCTTTCATCGAATCCCTGCGAGCCCGCGGCGAAGCCGCCGAGGTGGTGGCGGATTGCCGGTATGTTCGCGACGGTAACTTGGTTACCTCGGCCGGGATTTCTGCCGGAATCGATATGAGCTTGTGGTTGACGAGCGTTCTGTACGGACCCGATGTCGCCCGAGGGGTTCGCCGCGGGATGGAATATGACCCCGCCCCGCCGGTGTAACGTGCCGCGGGCGACCGCTTTGTTCGTGCGGTCATTCTGTGCTTATCTCGGGCCCGGTTGGGGACGTACTCACATCCAGGGGAGTTTCAGGAACATGTTGAAGAGCGTTTGTCTGGTTGGTGCCGTTCTGATGTTGGCGAGTCCCGCACTGGCCGAGACCTGCGGTTCGGCCCCGATTGCGCCCGCGATTCCGACTGCGAGTTCGGTCGCTGGCAAGCCCGGCGAAGAAGCCACCAAAATCAAGCACGATGCATTTGTGCAGGTGAAGGCCTACCAGGGAACGCTGAAGCCGTTCCGCGAATGCCTGATGAAGCAGACCGCCGACGTGAAGGCCGAAACCGAAGCCGCCAAGGACGACGCTGCCAAGAAGGCCGCGCAGTCCAAGATGGGCGACATGCAGAAGGCCTACGACAAGACCGTGGATGACGAGACCAAGACCGTCCAGGACTACGTCGCCCTGCAGACCGCCGTCTGCAAGATCATCGACTGCACGCCGAAGAAGTAAGCCGGCGTCCCCAACGGATCCGGTTTTGAGTGCGTTCCGGGAACCCGTTTCCCAATGGAATGCGCGATGATATCAAGCCCCGGTCGGGTTTCCCGGCCGGGGCTTTGATGTATAGGCGTCTGAGACGGACGCCTTCGAATCACCTATCATGCCCGCCATGATTGAGCCGGACATGGCGACCAGACGGTCGGAGCGGCGCGCGCGCGAGCACTTGGCTACGCGGGCTGCGATTCTCGAAGCGGCGCGGCGGGTGGCCGCCCGCGATGGTGCCCGCGATCTTTCCTTGCGCGGAGTCGCGGCGGAAGCCGGCTTCGCGCCGGCGGCGCTCTACAGTTATTTCTCCGGCAAGGACGAACTGCTGCTGGCGCTCGCGGCCGAGGATTTGAGTTCCATTGCCCGCGCCATGCGCGGCGCCGCGGCCGGCCACGAAGGCAAGGGCAAGCTGGCGGCAGCGGCATCCGCTGCGCTCGATCTCTTGCGCACCACTGAGACGATTGCGGCGGGCTCGGCGGCGCTGCCGGCCTCGGCGGGATCGGGCGAAGCCGAACGTTTGTTCAACGGCCGCATGATTGCCGCGCTGAAGGTTTTGTCGGATATCTCCGGCCAGAGTTCCGACAGCCGTGACGCCCAGTGCGACGTGCTGTTGATCGGCGCCGCGCTCAGTGGTCTGGCGCTGTTGTCCCGCGCCGGACGGCTCGATGTGCTCGGCTTCTCAATCGATGAAGTGTTGGCGCGCCTCGAAGCGCGCTTCTCGTAGCGGCAAGCGAAAAAGAAGTATCCTTCCTGTACGATATGCTAGGCAGCAGCGGCAAAAGTAGCTGATATCGGTTTCGCACATTCATTTTGCGAAGGACCGACATGGATTCGAACCATCATCCGGCATTGCAGACGCCCACCGGGCTCGGCTCCAATGCCACCCGCGACGTCACCGCTGCGCTCAACGCGCTTCTGGCCGACGTCTTCACGCTTTATCTCAAAACCAAGAATTTCCACTGGCACATGTCGGGCGCCCATTTCCGCGATTATCATTTG
The DNA here is from genome assembly GCA_023259375.1 of Alphaproteobacteria bacterium. Lineage (GTDB taxonomy): Bacteria > Pseudomonadota > Alphaproteobacteria > Micropepsales > Micropepsaceae > Rhizomicrobium. Next base: position 1,042 of record JAHFQC010000059.1, on the reverse strand, counting down.
CTGCTCGACGAACAGTCGGACCAGATCTTTGCCATGACCGATCCGATCGCCGAGCGGGTGCGCAAGGTCGGCGGCGCGACGCTGAAATCGATCGGCCACATCGCGCGCCTGCAGCGCATCGACGACAACGACGCCGGGTTCGTCACCCCGCTCGACATGCTGGCCGAGTTGCGCGACGACAATCAGCGCCTTGCCACGGCAATGCGCGAGACCCACGGCATCTGCGACGAAGCCGGTGACGTCGCCACCGCGAGCCTGCTCGAAGTGTGGATCGACGAAACTGAAAAGCGCGTCTGGTTCCTGTTCGAAAGCTCGCGCCGTACCGAGAACGCCTAAAGCAACGGACTTTAAATTCGCCTCATGCTGATGGCAGGCACCGAGCGAATTTAAAGTCCAAAGTTGCTTTAGCATCATATTGAATCCTAAAGCGTCTTAGGACCTTAAATGCGACGCTGAACCTGATCCCACCACTGGGTCGCATTTAAGGTCCGACGCTTTAAGCGAGAACGCATGATCGAGATCGTCATCGCCGCGCGTAAGAAAGACCTTGGCGGCGGGTTGGAAGTCGGACGCGTCCTGCCGTTCGCCAAACGGCGGATGGTGGGACCGTTCGTCTTCCTCGATCATATGGGGCCGGCCGGTTTTAAGCCGGGCGAGGGCGTCGACGTGCGCCCTCATCCCCACATCGGCCTTGCCACTGTGACCTACCTGTTCGACGGCGAGTTGTTGCATCACGACAGTCTCGGCACGGTGCAGCCGATCCTGCCGGGCGAAGTGAACTGGATGACGGCTGGACGCGGCATCGTCCATTCCGAACGCACGCGCCCCGAAATACGGGCCCGCGCTCGCACCATGGACGGTATCCAGGCCTGGGTGGCGTTGCCCGCCGAGTTGGAAGAAACCGAACCCTCGTTCGCCCACTATGAAGATCTTCCGGTGTTCGAAGAAGGCGGCATCACCGGCACGCTGATCGCCGGGCATTTCTTCGGCCTCAAGGCGGGCGCTGTGCTGTCGCCGCTGTTCTATGTCCATCTCGAGATGA